>JAFLDG010000209.1 GCA_017302495.1 Burkholderiales bacterium | reverse complement strand
CGCGCTCGCGATGTTCAGCGGCGGGGCCGCGCTGGCGGCGGCGATCGCGTTCGTGCTCGGCCCCGGCGGCCTCGTGCCGCCGCCGCCGGCCGCCGGCCCCTGGCTGGCCGGTGCGTTCGCGCTCGGCCTGCTGTTCCTCGCCAGCAACCTGGCGCTGCAATACGGCGCGTCGCGGCTGTCGGCCAACGTCACCGCGGTGGTCATGGTCAGCGAAGTGCTGTTCGCCAGCGTCTCGGCGGTCGCGCTCGGGGCCGGTGAAGGCACGGTGCCGCTGGTCGCCGGCGGCGTGCTGATCGTCGGCGCCGCGCTGCTCGCGGTGCGCGGGCGTTGACGACGGCGCCGCGGCCGTGGAGCATGCCCCGATGGAAGCCCCCGATGCCGGGCTGGCCGCGGAACTGGAGCGCAGCCTCGAACTGACGGCCGAGCGGCTCGGCGACCCGACCGCGCAGGTCTACCGCCGGCTGTTCGAGCTCGCGCCCGACCTGGAGCCGCTGTTCGCCGGCGACCGCAGCGGCAGCGTGCGCGGCGAGATGCTGCAGCGCGCGCTCGAGACCCTGCTCGACCTGGTGCGCGGCGCGCCCTACGCGCACGGGCTGATCGCCACCGAGCAGATCAACCACGCGCAGTTCGGCGTGCCGCCGGCACGCTTCACGCTGTTCCTCGTGGCGGTGGTCGACGTCGTCCGCGACGCGCTCGGTGCGCAATGGGACGCCGCGATCGCGGCCGCCTGGCAGGCGGTGCTGGACCGGGCCGCCGCGGCCTGCGGCACCGGCCCCGGCGCGCGCTGACGCACCGGTCAGGCGAGCCGGATCAGCACCGCGCCGCCGGTCGCGAGCGCGACCGCGCCGAGCGTGACGCGGTCGAGCGGCTCCTTCAGCCAGACGACGGCGATCAGCGCCGCCCACAGCGCGCTGGTGTCGCGCAAGGCCGAGCCGAGCGCGATCGGCGCGCGGCTCCAGACCCACAGGATCAGCACGTACGACACCACCGCCGCCCCGGCCATCGCCCAGGCCTTCGCGCCGACCGCCCGCAGCGCCTGCAGCGGCGAACCCGAACCGCGCGCGCCGCGCTGCGTCCAGCCCCAGACCAGCGCGTTCACCACCGACAGCAGGCAGCCGTAGGCCAGCGGCGAGCCGGCGGCGCGCACGCCGCGCGCATCGCAGACGACGTAGGCGGCCGTGAACGCCGCCGCCGCGAGCGCCCAGCCCAGGCCGGCGCGCGAGACCGCGCCGTTGCCGCGCAGCGCGAGCGCCAGCACCGCCGCGGCGACGAGCGCGACCCCGGCCAGGCCGAGCGGCTGCGGCCACTCCGCCGCCAGCGCCGCGGCCAGCGGCACGACCAGCATCACCGACGCGCCGCGCGTGACCGGATAGGCGATGCCGAAGCCGGCGTGGCGGTACGCGCGCAGCAGCAGCGCCACCGAGCCGAGGCTGAAGCTCACCGACACCGCCATCCACGGCAACGCGCGCCAGTGCGGCAGGCCGACCAGCGGCAGCGCGGCGAGCGCGATCAGGCCCGAGGCATACATCTGCGCCGCCATCGCCCGCGGCGGATCGGCGTCGGCCTTGACCGCGGCGTTCCACGACGCGTGCAGCAGCGCGCTGAGCAGCGCCGCGGCGACGAGCCAGCCGTCCATCGGGCACCGTCAGGCGGGGCCGGCTTCGGGCGCGAGCCGCTTGTAGAAGACGTGCGTCGCCGCGAGGCCGCCGTGCGGCATCAGCGCGTAGTCCGGGATCCGCCCGCAGGACTGCCAGCCCAGGCGCCGGTACAGCCGCTCGGCGTCGCTGCCGTCGATCGTGTCGAGCACGAGCAGCGTCCGGCCTTCGGCGCGGGCCACGGCCTCGGCGGCGCGCAGCAGCGCAGCGCCCAGCCCCTGCCGGCGCGCGCGGCGGTGGACCAGCATCTTCGCCAGGTCGGCCCGGTGCGGCTGGTTCTCGGGCTGGGCCAGCACCAGCTGCACCGTGCCGCACGGGCCGGCGGCGTCCTCGGCGATCAGCAGCGCGCGCTCGCCGCGCGCCACGCCATCGGCCACGCCGCGCCAGAAGGCCCGCGCGCGCTCCGCGCTCAGCGGATGCATGAAGCCCACCGACGCACCACCCGCGACGCAGTCGATCAGCACGCCGGCCAGCGCCCGCTGCGTGGTCTCGTCGACCGTCGGCAGGCGGCGCCAGGCGAAGCCGGCGGCCGTCATCGCGGCGCCGCCGGGTCGCCGGCCAGCACCACCGCGTAGTGCGCGCGGCGCCGGGTCGGGTTGTGGAACACGGTCGGCGCGTCCAGCTGCATCGCCAGGCAGTCGCCGGCGTCGAGCCGGTACGTCTGCCGGCCCCAGCTGACGTCGATGCGGCCGTCGAGGACCCAGATCTGCTGGTGCACTGCCGGCGTCCGGGCCGCGGTTTCGTAGGCCACGCGCGCGCCGGCCGGGAACTCGACCTCGACGATCCGGATCGGCGAGCCGACGCCGGCCGGCGAGACGTTGCGCCGCCGGTAGCCCGAGCCCGGGTCCTGCCACACCGGCTGGTCGGCGCGGCGCCGCACCGGCTCGGCCGGGGCGGCGGGGTCGTCGAACAGCGCTGGCAGCGGCACGCCCAGGCCCGTCGCGAGCTTCTCCAGCACCACCGCGGTCGGGCTGCTCTGGCCGCGTTCGATCAGCGAGATCATCGACCGGCTCACGCCGCTGCCGGCGGCCAGCGCCTCCAGCGACAGGCCGCGCGCGGCCCGCAGTTCGCGCACGCGGCGGGCGAGGCGCTGGTTGAGCTCGGGGGTGTCGCCGTCCAACATGCTGGACACAGTTTCCGGCATGCAAGAGCCCGAGTCAACCGCGACCTGCGGCCGGCCCGGCGGCAGGGTGTCATCGATGGGCCGGTGTCTCAGCCCGGCGGCCACGCGACGGCGTCGACCACCGGGAAGCCGAGGCCGAAGCGGTCGAGCAGGCCGAAGAACAGCCCCAGCTTCGCCGCGTCGCCGGCGACCGCCAGCCGCCCGTCGGCCAACGCCTGCGCCGGCGCCAGCTGCTGCGTCAGCATCGCATCCAGCGTCGGCCGTGCCAGCGTCAGCGCCACGTCGGCGGCGGGCGCCGTGGCCAGCGCCAGCGCATGCATCGCGCCGTTGCCGATCTCGACCCGCCAGTGTTCGCCGCGGTCGTCGAAGTGCCAGGCCATCGTGAAGCGCAGGTCGCCCGCCTTGTCGGCGTCGAGCCGGATCGCGAGCGCGTCGAACACCATCTCGCTGGGCAGCGCGGCCACCAGCCCGAAGCCCGCGCCCGGCGGCATCGGCTTCGGCGGGCCTTCGCGGTACTCGTGCGCGCCGAGCAGGAACGCGTTGCGCCAGGTCGCGCTCTCGGCCTGGAAGCCCATCTGCTCCAGCGCCGCCGCGGCGAGTTCGCGCGCCTCGCGGTGCCCCGGATGGGCGTAGACCGCGTGTTTCATCACCTCGGCCACCCAGCGGTACTCGCCGCGCTCGAAGTCGGCGCGCGCGCGGCGCAGCACCGCGTCGATGCCGCCCATGTACTCGAGCGTCTTGTGTGCCGCGGCCACCGGCGGCAGCGGATGCAGGTTCGCCGGGTGCGCGTCGTACCAGCTCAGGTAGCGCTGCACGATCGCCTTCACGTTGTGCGAGACGGTGCCGTAGTAGCCGCGGTTGTGCCAGCGGCGCGCGACCCCGGGCGGCAGCCGCAGCAGCTCGGCGATCTCGGCGGCCTTCAGGCCGTGGCCCATCAGCCGCACGGTCTGGTCGTGCAGCGTGCGGTACAGGTCGCGCTGGTCGGCGAGGAAGGCGCGGCAGCGCTGACGGCCCCAGGTCGGCCAGTGGTGCTGGGCGCAGATCGCCTCGACCGCGTCGCCCCAGCGGTGCAGCGCCTGGTGCAGGTGCTTGGCCCAGGCGAGCGCGTCGCGCACCTGCGAGCCGCGCAGCGGGCACACGTTGTGCAGCGTGTGGCTGGTGTTCTCGGCCAGGTTCAGCACGCGCTCGCCGGGGAACCAGAAGTGCATCTCGGCCGGTGCCTCGGTGTCCGGCGCGAGCTGGAAGCCGATCTCGACGCCGTCGATCACGTGCGTTTCGAAGGGCTGCGTGATCAGCCGCGTCGGCGCGATCAGCCCCGGCCGGCCCGCCGGCATCGTCTTGCCCAGGCCGGCATCGACCTGGTGTGCAGGCCCCTTCGGCAGCGTGTGGCCGAACTGGAACGCCGCGCGCCGCATCATCGGCACGCCGGCGATCACGTTCTCGGCCACCGCGGCGTGCATGAAACCGTCGGGTGCGATCACCTGCACCCGGCCGGCGTCGACCTCGGCCTGCGTGCTCAGGCCGAGCACGCCGCCAAAGTGGTCGCCATGGCTGTGGCTGTACATGACCGTGTGCAGCGGCCGCTTCGCTTCCGGGTCGCGGTGGCGGCGGTACAGCGCGAGCGCGGCGGCGGCGGTGTCGGCCACGGTCAGCGCATCGAGCGCGATCAGCCCGGTGTCGCCTTCGATGAACGTGATGTTCGCGATGTCGAAGCCGCGCACCTGGAAGATGCGCTCGCTGACCTGGAACAGGCCGTGGGTGCGGTTCAAGCGCGCCTGGCGCCACAGGCTCGGGTTGACGGTCGGCGCGGCCGTCTCGTCGTCGAGGAAGGCGTAGGGCTTCAGGCTCCAGACCACGCGACCGTCGGCGCCCACGACCTCGGCGTCGGGTACGGTGCCGAGGAAGCCGCGCTCGGCGTCGGCGCGGTCCTGGCCGTCCTCGGGCGGCAGCTCGGCGGCGATCAGGCGGTGGAAGTCCAGCGTCGGGCCGTAGGCGGTGGCCGGCATCTTGCGCTCCTCGTCGGGTCGTGGCGGGCCGATGGTGCTGTCGGCGGGCGGGCCGCCGGCCTCGGACTTACCCGGCCGCGGATCGCCACGCGCACGGCAGCGGGCGTGGGCATCGGGGTCGCAAGCCTGAAGGGCGAAGGGCGGCGGCTATTATCGAAGGCCCCGTGCGGCCCCGGCCGCCGCCACCGACCCGGAGCCCGCGATGAGCAGCGTCTACGACTTCGAAGCCCAGTCGATCTCAGGCCAGCCGGCGCAGTTCGCGTCGCAGCGCGGCAAGGTGCTGCTGGTCGTCAACACCGCGAGCCAGTGCGGCTTCACGCCGCAGTTCGCCGGCCTCGAGGCGCTGTGGCAGGCCTACCGCGACCGCGGCCTGGTGATCGTCGGTTTTCCGAGCAACGAGTTCGGCGGCCAGGACCCGGGCAGCAACGACGAGATCGCGTCGTTCTGCCAGCTCAACTACGGCGTCAGCTTCCCGATGATGAGCAAGGTCGAGGTCAACGGCGACGGCGCGCACCCGCTGTGGAAGTGGCTGAAGGGCGAAGCGCCGGGGCTGCTCGGCAGCCAGGGGATCAAGTGGAACTTCACCAAGTTCCTGATCGGCCGCGACGGCAAGGTGATCAAGCGCTATGCGCCGACCGACAAACCCGAGGCGCTGAAGAAGGACATCGAAGCGGCGCTCGCCGCCAAGGCCTGAGACGGAGCGCAAGCATGTTCGAGCATGTCGAGCCCTTCGCGGGCGACCCGATCCTCGCGCTGGTCGAGGTCTTCAACGCCGATCCGCGGCCGCACAAGGTCAACCTGAGCATCGGCATCTACTTCGACGAGGAAGGGCGGATCCCGGTGCTGCCGTCGGTGCGGCTGGCCGAGGCGCGCGTGGTCGAGGCCGGCGGGCCGAAGCCGTACCTGCCGATCGAAGGCGCGGCCAACTTCCGCGCCGCGGTGGGCCGGCTGTTGTTCGGCGCCGATCATCCGGTGCTGCGCGACAAGCGCGTCGCGACGATCCAGTCGGTCGGTTCCTCCGGCGGGCTGAAGGTCGGCGCCGACTTCATCAAGCGCTGGTTCCCGAAGGCCGAGGTCTGGGTCAGCGACCCGACCTGGGACAACCACCGTTCGATGTTCGAGGGCGCCGGCATCGCGGTCCACGCCTACCCGTACTACGACGCCGCGAGCGGCGGCGTGCGCTTCGAGGCGATGCTCGATGCGCTGCGCACGGCCCCCGCAGGCAGCGTCGTGCTGCTGCACGCCTGCTGCCACAACCCGACCGGCGTCGACCTGACGCACGCCCAGTGGGACCGGCTGATTCCGCTGCTCGTCGAGCGCCGGCTGATGCCGTACCTCGACCTCGCCTACCAGGGTTTCGGCGACGGCATCGCCGAGGACGCGTACGCGATCCGCAAGCTCGCCGACAGCGGCGCCTCGTTCTTCGTCGCGAACTCGTTCAGCAAGAGCATGAGCGTGTACGGCGAGCGCTGCGGCGCGTTGAGCGTCGTCTGCGCCAGCGCCGACGAGGCCGAGCGTGTGCTCGGCCAGCTGAAGTTCACCGTGCGGCGCAACTACTCGAGCCCGCCGATCCACGGCGGGCAGATCGTCGCGCACGTGCTCGACGATGCCGACCTGCGGCAGATGTGGGAAGCCGAACTCGCCGCGATGCGCGAGCGCATCCAGGCGATGCGCCGGACGCTGCATCGCGTGATCGGCGCGAAGGTGCCCGGCCGCGACTTCGGCTACTTCCTGACCCAGCGCGGCATGTTCAGCTACACCGGCCTCTCCGCCGCGCAGGTGGACCGGCTGCGCGACGAGTTCGCGGTCTACCTGGTGCGCTCGGGGCGCATCTGCGTCGCGGGGCTGAACCACCACAACGTCGAGGCCGCAGCCGAGGCGATGGCCGCGGTGATGGCCGGCTGAGGCCGAAGCCGGCCGGCCCGCCGGCACCGCGGGGTCCGCTGCCGCCCGGCCGGCGGCAGCCGGGTCGCGCCCGGCCCCGCGGGTCGTTCAGATCGGGCGGATGCGCGAGGCCTGCGGGCCCTTCTGGCCCTGCGTCACCTCGAACTCCACGCGCTGGTTCTCGGCCAGGGTCTTGAAGCCCGTGCCCTGGATTTCCTTGAAGTGGGCGAACAGGTCCTTGCCGCCGTTGTCGGGCGTGATGAAGCCGTAGCCCTTGCCCTCGTTGAACCACTTCACGGTGCCGGTCTCGGTTGCCATGCTGTCTATCCTTGCTGGATGCGATGAAGAAATGCCCCAGCTGTCGCCGGTGCGGGTGAGCAGCCTCCGGGTCCGGAGGCCGAATGTCGTCGGTGTGTCGGGTCCCGTCGCCGTCATCGGCGCGGGCTTCGCGGTGCCGCGGCCGGGCCGCGCCGCTCGAGATGGCGGAAAGTGATGCGCCCCTTGCTCAGGTCGTAGGGCGACATCTCCAGGGAGACGTTGTCGCCGGCGAGCACGCGGATGTGGTTCTTGCGCATCTTGCCGCCGGCGTAGGCGACGAGTTCGTGGCCGTTGTCCAGCGTCACGCGAAAGCGCGAGTCGGGCAGCACTTCGTTCACGATGCCCTGCATCTCGATCAGTTCTTCCTTGGCCATGGGCCGTTGCTCCTGGGAATGGGTGGATCGGCGGGATTCGGGTGCGGGCCGCGCGGTCAGCGCGGCGGGCCGGCGCGGCGCGCGCG
>JAFLDG010000208.1 GCA_017302495.1 Burkholderiales bacterium | reverse complement strand
GTGCGGCCGGTACGCGCGCAGGGAAGGGCACATCCGCATACCTTAGCGCAGTGCGACGCCGGGACGGCCGCGCCGCGCCGTGGCCGGCGTGAACAAGTGGCGCGCCGCGCGCGGCATCAGCCGGCGGCGCGCTCGGCGGCCTCGACGGTGTTGACCAGCAGCATCGCGCGCGTCATCGGCCCGACGCCGCCGGGCACCGGCGTGATCGAGCCCGCGACCTCGCGCACGCCGGCGAAGTCGACATCGCCGCAGAGCTTGCCGGCTTCGTCCTGGTTCATGCCGACGTCGATCACCGCCGCCCCGGGCTTGACCATGTCGGCGGTGATCGTGCGCCGCCGGCCGACGGCCGCGACCAGGATGTCGGCCTGGCGCGTGAAGGCGCCGAGATCCGGCGTCGCGCTGTGACAGATCGTCACCGTCGCATGCGCCTGCAGCAGCAGCAACGCCATCGGCTTGCCGACGATGTTGCTGCGCCCGACCACCACCGCATGCTTGCCTTTCGGGTCGACGCCGGCGGCCTTCAGCATGCGCATGCAGCCGTAGGGCGTGCAGGGCTTGAAGCCCGGCAGGCCGATCATCAGCGCGCCGGCGCTCTGCACGTGGAAGCCGTCGGCATCCTTCAGCGGCGAGATCGCGGCGATGACCTTGTTCGTGTCGATGTGCTTCGGCAGCGGCAACTGCACCAGCATGCCGTGCACCGAGGGGTCGGCGTTCAGCGCCTCGATCCGCGCCAGCAGCGCGGCCTCGGCCAGGTCGGCCGGATAGCGGTCGAGCACGAAGCGCATGCCGACGCTCTCGCAGTCGCTGCCCTTGTGGCGGACGTAGGTCATCGAGGCCGGGTTGTCGCCGACCAGGATCACGGCCAGCGTCGGCTGCAGACCGCGCGCGCGCAGGGCCGCGACGCGGACGGCGACCTCGGCCCGCACCTCGGCCGCCAGGGCCTTGCCGTCGATGATCTGGGCAGTCATTCGGGGGAACTCCAAATGCGAAGGCCGCTGCGCGACAGCGGCCTCGGGGTGGGGGAGGGGGTGGCCCTCAGGCCTTGCTCTGCGCGCCGAGCGCGATCTTCAGCAGATCGGCCACGGTGTTGGCGTTGAGCTTCTCCATGATGTTGGCGCGGTGCGCCTCCACCGTCTTGATGCTGATGCCCAGGTCGTCGGCGATCTGCTTGTTCAGCCGGCCGGCGACGATGCGCTCGAGCACCTGCGCCTCGCGCGTGGTCAGCCGGCTCAGCAGCGCGTCGCGGCTGGCCTGCTCCTGGTGCTGGCTGAAGGCGGCGCGCGCCTGGTCGAGCATGCGCTCCACCAGCGCCAGCAGTTCCTCTTCCTTGAAGGGCTTCTCGATGAAGTCCATCGCACCCTTCTTCATCGTGCTCACCGCCATCGGCACGTCGCCGTGGCCGGTGATGAAGACGATCGGCAGCGGGCTCTTGCGCTCCATCAGCCGGTCCTGCAGCTCCAGCCCGCTCATGCCGTCCATCCGGATGTCGGCGATCAGGCAGGCGACCTCGCGCGGATCGAAGCGCGACAGGAAAGACTCCGACGAATCGAAGCACTTGACGCGGTAGTCCTTGCCCTCGAGCAGCCACTGCAGCGAGTCGCGCACCGCCTCGTCGTCGTCGACGACGTAGACCGTGCCTTTCTTCGGAATCAGGCTCATTCAGGACGCGATCGTGGAGTTGGAAGTGGGGGTCCGCGTGGCGGCGTCGGCGGCGCCTTCGGCATCGGGCCGCAGCGGCAGGTCGACGGGCAGCGTGAACGCGAATCGGCAGCCGACGACGGCTTCGCCATTGTAGAGATTCTGGGCGCGCATCCGGCCGCGGTGCGACTCGACGATCGACCGGCACAGGCTCAGGCCGATGCCCAGGCCCTCGGCCTTGGTCGAGAAGAAGGCCTCGTACAGCCGGGCGATGACCTCCTGCGGCAGCCCCGGTCCCATGTCGGTGACGCTGAACTCGATCACGCCGCCCTCGTCCGGCGTGTGCCGCGGCACGACGCGCAGTTCGATGTTGCGCCGCGCCGCCGGCAGGCCGGCGGTGTCGATCGCCTCGGCCGAGTTCTTCAGCAGGTTCAGCAGCACCTGCTCGATCAGGATCGGGTCCACCCGCAGCGGCGGCAGGCGCTGCGCGACGTAGGTCTGGATCGCGACGTTGCGCCGGCGCAGCTCGATGCCGGCCAGCTCGACCGCGTCCTCGACGATCTGCCGCGCCTGCGCGGCCTGACGCTGCGGCTCGCTCTTGCGCACGAACGAGCGGATGCGCCGGATCACCTGCGCCGCGCGCTCGGCCTGGCGCGCGGTCTTCTGCAGCGCCGCGATCAGGTCGCCCTTGGCGATCGCATCGGCCGCGACCCGCGAGACCATGCCGTTGCAGTAGTTCGTGATCGCGGTCAGCGGTTGGTTCAGCTCGTGCGCGACCGACGAGGCCATCTCGCCCATCGTCACCAGCCGGCTCGCCACCTGCGCCTTCTCGGCCTGCTGCGCGGCCTGCGCCTCGGCGCGCAGCCGGGCGGTGATGTCGGTGGCGATCAGCATCTGCGCCAGCCGGCCGTCGGTCCACTGCAGGTAGCGCGCGCGCACGTCGAACCACTTCTGCAGCGGCGCGACGAAGACCTCGCGCGACTCGGCGCCGTTGGCCATGATCTGCTCGGTCGGCAGGCCGGACAGGCCGTCGCTCAGGTCCTCGGCGTCGGGCAGGTAGACCGCGTCCGGCGCCTCGCCGGCGAGCAGCGCGTGGCCGGCCGCGTCGGCGCCGAACCACAGGCGGTACGAGCGGTTCGCGAACAGCAGCTCGCCCTGCGGCACCGAGAGCACCGAGACCGAGGCGTCCAGCCCTTCGAGCACGGTCGTGAAGCGCTCGTGCGACGCGGACAGCTGGTCGCGGATGCGCTTGGCCTCGGTGATGTTGGTCATCGAGGTCATCCAGCCGGTCTGCTGGCCGCGCGGATCGATCAGCGGCGAGACGTACATGCGCGCGTCGAACTCCGAGCCGTCCTTGCGCATCACCCGCACCTCGATGCCGCCGGCCGGGCTGCGGCCGGCCAGCTCCTGCTGCAGCAGCCGGGCGTTCTCGTCGATCCGGTCCGGCGGCCAGTACGGATAGGGCGGCATGCGGCCGATCAGCGCCGACTCGGAGAACCCGGTCATCGCGCAGAACGCGGCGTTGACGTAGGTGATGCGCCCGTCCAGGTCCATCGCGCGCATGCCGGTCAGCATCGAGTTCTCCATCGCGCGCCGGAAGTTCGTCTCCTGCACCAGCGCGGCCTGGATCTGCGCCCGCCGACGCAGGTGGCGCCAGCTGCCGAGCAGCATCCACACCGTCAGCCCCGACAGCGCGACCACCATCCAGAACAGCGTGTTGCTGATCAGGCCGGCGGAGGTGCGGTAGCCCTCGCCGCGCAGCAGCAGGCCGTCGCCGGCCGGGGGCAGCGGCAGCTCGTAGATCAGCGGCGCGCGCCGGGTTTCGTCGCGGCCGGGCATCGACTTGACCGTGCTGGCCAGCAGCCGGCGCTGGTCGTCGATCACCTCCATGCGGTGTCGGCCGGCGACGTCCGGCGGCACGTAGTGCCGCAGCAGCGACTCGATCGAGTACTCGACGAGCAGGGTGCCGACGAAGGTGTTGCGCGCCACCAGGGGCACCTGCATCTGGAAGACCGCACTGCCGGTGTCGTCGAGGTAGGCGCGGGAGTAGACCGGCTGGCGCAGGTCGCGCGCCCGGGCGAAGGCCCGCTCCGCCGGGTTGTCCTGGCCGGGCTGCGGCAGCGTCGGGTCGGCGGCCACGTCGGCAGCAGAGGCGTAGCCGCGAAAGGGGTTGGCAAAGCGGCCGGCGCGGCGCCGGCGGTCGGCATCGAGCCAGGCGATCTGCGTGATGACCGGGCGGTCACGGATGAACGCGGCGGCCTGACCGTCGAACTCGTCGATGTCGGTCTCGCGCCGCGACAGCTCGGTCGCGATGCGCAGCAGCTGCTCCTGGTTCTCGATCAGCGTCAGCCGCAGCTGCTGCTGCACCAGCTCGGTGTCGCGCTTGAGGGACTCGGTCTCCCGCTCGATTTCCTCGTTGCGCAGGTACCAGAAGGCCGAGATGATCGCGGCCAGGAAGAGCAGCACCGAGACCAGCGGGCCGATCGTGACGAAGCGATCCTGGCGCGCCGCCGGCTGCAGGATCCACCATCGGCCGAGCCAGCGGCGCAGGCGCGCCAGGGTGGCGCCGATGCCGGTCCTGGCGGCGGTGGCCGGGGTCATGAGACCGGATTATCCAAGCCCGACGCGACGCAGTATTTCATATTGTGAACAACATACTTACTATTTGAAATTTGGCGCCGGCTGTGCGACACTTGCCATCGAGCAGCAGGCTGCTTTCCGCCCCCCGCCACCAGGCTACGAAGACCTCGACGTAGGAGACGACATGTCCGCATCGCCCGACCTCCGCCTCGCGACCGCCGCGAACGACCCCGACGCCCAGGAAACCCGCGAGTGGCTCGACGCCCTGCAGGCGGTGATTCAGGCCGAAGGCCCGCAAAGGGCGCACGCGCTGATCGAGGAATTGCTGGAGCGTGCCCGGCAGAACGGCATCGACCTGCCGTTCTCGGCCACCACCGGCTACGTCAACACGATCGAGCCCGAGGACGAGGAGCGCAGCCCCGGCAACTTCGAGCTCGAGGGCCGCCTGCGTGCCTACATGCGCTGGAACGCGATGGCGATGGTGGTCAAGGCGAACCGGCTCGACCCGGCCGACGGCGGCGACCTCGGCGGCCACATCAGCTCGTTCGCGTCGCTGGCGCACATGTTCGCCGCCGGCTTCCACCACTTCTGGCATGCCGACGACACCGACGCCGGCGGCACCCATGGCGGCGACCTGCTCTACATCCAGGGCCACAGCGCGCCCGGCATCTACGCCCGCGCCTACATGGAAGGGCGTATCACCGAGGAGCAGATGCTGAACTTCCGGCAGGAGGTCGCGGGCAAGGGGCTGTCGAGCTACCCGCACCCGAAGCTGATGCCCGACTTCTGGCAGTTCCCCACCGTGTCGATGGGCCTCGGGCCCCTGATGGCGATCTACCAGGCGCGCTTCCTGAAGTACCTGCACGCGCGCGGCATCGCCGACACCAGCCGGCGCAAGGTCTGGGTGTTCTGCGGCGACGGCGAGATGGACGAGCCCGAGAGCCTGGGCGCGATCGGCCTGGCCTCGCGCGAGAAGCTCGACAACCTGGTCTTCGTCATCAACTGCAACCTCCAGCGCCTCGACGGCCCGGTGCGCGGCAACGGCAAGATCATCCAGGAGCTGGAAGGCGATTTCCGCGGCGCCGGCTGGAACGTGATCAAGCTGCTGTGGGGCAGCAACTGGGATCCGCTGCTCGCGCGCGACAAGGACGGCGCGCTGCGCAAGGTCATGATGGAGACGCTCGACGGCGACTACCAGGCCTTCAAGGCGAACGACGGCGCGTTCGTGCGCAAGCACTTCTTCGGCCGCGACCCGCGCACGCTCGAGATGGTCGCGAAGATGAGCGACGACGACATCTGGGCGCTGCGCCGCGGCGGCCACGACTCGGCCAAGGTCTACGCCGCCTTCCACAAGGCGAACAACCACGTCGGCCAGCCGACCGTGCTGCTCGTCAAGACGGTCAAGGGCTGGGGCATGGGCGGCGCCGGCGAGGGCAAGAACACCGCGCACCAGACGAAGAAGCTGTCGGACGACGACATCCGCTACATCCGCGACCGCTTCAACATCCCGATCCCGGACAGCGAGCTGCCGAAGATCCCGTTCTACAAGCCGGCCGACGACACCCCGGAGATGAAGTACCTGCACGAGCGGCGCAAGGCGCTCGGCGGCTACCTGCCGAAGCGGCGAACCAGGGCCGACGAGCAGTTCACCGTGCCGTCGCTCGAGACCTTCAAGCCGGTGCTCGAAGCCACTGCCGAAGGGCGCGAGATCAGCACCACGCAGGCCTACGTGCGCTTCCTGACGATCCTGCTGCGCGACAAGGCGCTGGGGCCCAGGCTCGTGCCGATCCTGGTCGACGAGGCGCGCACCTTCGGCATGGAGGGCCTGTTCCGCCAGATCGGCATCTACAACCCGGAAGGCCAGAAGTACACCCCGGTCGACAAGGACCAGGTGATGTACTACCGCGAGGACAAGGCCGGCCAGATCCTGCAGGAGGGCATCAACGAGGCCGGCGGCATGGCGAGCTGGATCGCCGCGGCGACGAGCTACAGCACCAACAACCGGATCATGGTGCCGTTCTACGTCTACTACTCGATGTTCGGTTTCCAGCGCATCGGCGACCTGGCCTGGGCCGCCGGCGACATGCAGGCGCGCGGCTTCCTGCTCGGCGGCACCAGCGGCCGCACGACGCTGAACGGCGAGGGCCTGCAGCACGAGGACGGCCACAGCCACATCCTCGCCGGCGTGATCCCGAACTGCGTGACCTACGACCCCACCTTCGCGCACGAGGTGGCGGTGATCCTGCACCACGGCCTGAAGCGGATGGTGGAGAAGCAGGACAACGTCTTCTACTACCTGACGCTGCTGAACGAGAACTACCCGCAGCCCGGGCTGGTGGCCGGCACCGAGGAGCAGATCCTCAAGGGCCTGTACCTGCTCGAGCAGGGCACCGCGCCGGCGGCCAAGGGCGCGAAGGCGCCGAGCGTCAACCTGCTCGGCAGCGGCACGATCCTGCGCGAATCGATGGCCGCGCGCGAGCTGCTCGCCAAGGACTGGGGCGTGTCGGCCAACGTCTGGAGTGCCCCCAGCTTCAACGAGCTGGCGCGCGACGGCCAGGAATGCGAGCGCTTCAACCTGCTGCACCCGACCGACCAGCCGCGCGTGCCGTTCGTGACGCAGCAGCTGGAGGCCCATGCCGGGCCGGTGGTCGCCGCGACCGACTACATGAAGAACTACGCCGAACAGATCCGCGCCTTCGTCCCGAAGGACCGGACCTACCGCGTGCTCGGCACCGACGGCTTCGGCCGCAGCGACTTCCGCGGCAAGCTGCGCGAGCACTTCGAGGTCAACCGCTTCTACATCGCGGTCGCGGCGCTGAAGGCGCTCGCCGACGAGGGCGCGCTGCCGGCGGCGAAGGTGGCCGAGGCGATCAAGAAGTACAAGATCGACGCCGAGCGCGTGAACCCGCTGCACGCCTGAGCGCACACCGAGAACGGAGACGAACAAATGGCCCTGGTCGAAGTCAAGGTCCCGGACATCGGCGACTTCAAGGACGTGGAAGTCATCGAGCTGCTGGTCAAGCCCGGCGACACGGTGAAGGTCGAGCAATCGCTGGTGACGGTGGAGTCGGACAAGGCGTCGATGGAGATCCCGTCGTCGCACGCCGGCGTGATCAAGGAGCTGAAGATCAGGCTCGGCGACAAGGTGTCCGAAGGCTCGCTGCTGCTGGTGCTGGACAGTGCCGATGCCGGCGCCGCGGCCGCGCCGGCCGCGGCGACGCCCGCCGCC
>JAFLDG010000207.1 GCA_017302495.1 Burkholderiales bacterium | reverse complement strand
CCGGCCTCGGGGGCGGCGTCGAGCGGGCGCCGCGGCGCGCGGCGCGGCGCGGACTTCGCCCTCGGGACGACCCGATCCGCTCATGGCTTGATGTAGGCCTCGCCCGCCAATTGCAGCTTCGCCAGCCGGACCACGCCCGACGGCGTGAACTCCGCCTCCTGGATGAACTGGTCCTTCTTCAGGTTGCGGTTGCGCAGTGTGATCTCGCAGACCTCGAAGCGCACGCCGCGCGCCACCAGCGCGGCGACCTGCGCCGCCATCGGGTTGCCGGCGGGATCCTTCGCGCCTTCCATCAGGAAGTCGACGCCGTTGGCGTGCGTGACCACGGTGATCTTCGTCGACGGCTCGGTGTCGAGGTGGTTGCGGATGTTGCGCAGACCCTTCTGCGCCTGCGCCGCGGCGTCGTCGATGTGGTAGACGACCTTGTCCTGCGCTGCGGCGAGCGAGGCCGAGGCGGCCAGGGCGAAGGCGACGAATCCGTGCAGGAGCTTCATCCGGATCTCCGGTCTCGCGGTGAGTCGGGACATCGCGGTCAGGCGAGGCCCGGGTTGCCGTCCACGCCGACGAGCGTCGGCGTGTCGATCTTGCGCGGCGCGACGCGGCTGCCGGGGCACGACTTCAGCCAGGCTTCGACCACGTCCCACACCGGCTTGCCGCCGGCTTGGCGCGCTGCTTCGGCCACCGGTGCCCAGCCGGCGACCTTGTAGCTCTTGCCGGCCTCGACCGGCTTGCCGTCGAGGCGCATGTCGCTGATGCGCGCGCCCATCTTCTCGTTCGGCGCCAGCGTGTACTGCAGCCGGCCGACGCGCACCATGTCGCCGCCCTGCTGGTAATACGGGTCGGGGTTGAACAGGTTGTCGGCGACGTCCTCGAGCACCGCCTTGATCGTCGCGCCGGTCATCGGCGTCACGGTCGCATACGGGTAGGTGATCGCGAGCTGGTCCATCATCAGCTCGCGTGTGATCGCATCGCCGGGCAGCAGCGTCGTGCCCCAGCGGAAGCCCGGGCTGAACGCGAGCTGCGCGTCCTGCGTCTCGACCAGCGCGTCGCAGATCAGCTGGTCCCAGCTGCCGTTGAAGTTGCCGCGCCGGTAGAGCAGGCCGTCGGTGACCGCGAGCCTTTCCTTCAGCTTCGCCTCGTACGGTGCGCGCGAGCGCTGGATCAGCGCCGCCATCTCCGGGTCGGGCGCGAGCACGTCGCTGAACACCGGCAGCAGCCGCCAGCGGTGCTCGGCGATGCGGCCGGACTTGACCACCAGGTCCATCACGCCGAGGAACTTGCCGTTGCTGCCGGCATTGGTGACCAGCGTCTTGCCGCCGGGGTTGGCCACCGGCACCGCCACCGGCATGCCGTCGTGCGTGTGGCCGCCGAGGATCACGTCGATGCCGCGCACGCGGCCCGCCAGCTTCAGGTCGACGTCCATGCCGTTGTGCGACAGCAGCACGACCAGCTGCGCGCCCTTGGCACGCGCCTCGTCGACCACCTTCTGCAGGTTCGGCTCCTGGATGCCGAACTCCCAGTCGGCGACGAAGTAGCGCGGGTTCGCGATCGGCGTGTACGGGAAGGCCTGGCCGACGATCGCGAGCTTGACGCCGTTCACCTCGCGCAGCACGTAGGGCTCGAACACCGGGTCGCCGAAGTCGGCGGTCTTGACGTTCTGCGCGACGAAGGCGATCCGGCCGGCGAAGTCCTTCTCGACCACCTGCTTCACGCGCGCCATGCCGTAGGTGAACTCCCAGTGCCCGGTCATCACGTCGACGCCGAGCAGCTTGGCCGCGTCGACCATGTCCTGAGCGTTCGTCCACAGCGACACCGCCGACCCCTGCCAGGTGTCGCCGCCGTCGAGCAGCAGCGCGCCGGGCCGGTCGGCGCGCAGCCGCTTGACCAGCGTGGCCAGGTGCGCGAAACCGCCGACCCGGCCGTAGCGCTTCGCCGCGCGCTCGAAGTCGAGGTAGGTGACGGCGTGCGCCATCGCCGTGCCGGGCGGGATGCCGGTGGCCCTCAACAGGTGTTCGCCGACGAGGTGCGGCAGCTGCCCCTTCATCGGCCCGACGCCGAGGTTGACGCTGGGCTCGCGGAAGTACAGCGGCAGCAGCTGCGCGTGGCAGTCGGTGAGGTGCAGCAGGCTCACCTGGCCTGCGCCGCGGCCCAACGGCGGCAGCTCGTACAGCGCGCCTTCGGCCGCCTGCGCCGCCGCGCTTTCGTGGCGCGCGAGGCTCATGCCCGCCACGCCGGCGGCGGCGAGCACCTGGGCGAACTCGCGGCGGCTCAGGTTCATGCGTCGCGCCGCCGCACGCTCACTGGTTGACCGGCGACTTCGGATCGAGCAGCAGCGCCATCAGGTCGCGCATCTGCTGCTCGTTCAGCAGGTGCTTGTAGCCGAAGCGCGGCATCGTCGAGCAGGCCGCGAACGCCTTCGCGTTGTACAGCTTGGCCCAGGTGTACTGGACGATCGGCGCGCTCACCGGCGAACTCGGGTCGGCGACGCCGCGCTGCTTGCCGTAGTTCCACAGGCTCGGCCCGATCGTGCCGTACGACAGTTCCTTCTTGTCGATCTGGTGGCAGTTGTAGCAATTGCCGCCGTTGCCTTTCGGATCGTCGGAGGCGTCGGTCCAGGTCATGCCGCGGCCGTCCTGCGCCAGCTTCTCGCCGGCGCGCCAGTCGCCGAGGTACTGGCCGCCCGCCGGCCAGCGGACGCTGCGCATCGCGTCGGCCTGGATCTGCTCGACCAGCTGCTCGTTCGGCGGCTTGTCGGACGAGCAGGCCGCCTGCAAGGCGTCCTGGTCGATGCGCGTGGCCTTCGCGATGCCCTGGTCGCGGAACGAGGCCTTGACCGCGGCCCTGGCCTGCGCGTCCAGTTCCGCCGGCGACGGCGAGGTCGCGCAGCCGGCGGCGAGCAGCGCGGCGAACACGGTGGAGCCGACGGCGGCCCCGGCGATGCGGGTGATCGGGTTCATGCCGGCTCCTTCAGCGCTTGATCGACGGCGCGATCGACATCGCGCCCTTCGCGTTGACCCCCATGTAGGTGGCCAGGTCGATGGTCACCGGGGAGCCGAAGCCGGGGTAGGGGAAGCGCTGCTGCCGGAAGCAGTCGTTCAGCCGCAGCTGCATGCCCCACATCTGGCCGTTCGACACGCGGTACGCGGGCCAGGCGGCGAAGCCGATGCCGTCGCCCGGGTTCTTCGTCAGGTCCGGCAGGTCCTGCAGCCGGATCCGCTTGCCGGTTTCGCTGTGGCAGGACGCGCAGGCGAAGTCGTGCGTGCCGGCGCGGTAGAAGAACGCGCGCTTGCCGAGTTCGTAGCTGCGCTTCTCCTCGGGGTGCGACTGCGGCAGGTCGAAGCGCATGCCCCGCGACAGCGACGCGATCCAGGTCGCGAGGGCGGTGACGTTGGCCATCTCGCCGCGGCCGAACGGCGTCTTCGCGATCTCGGCGGCGTCGAGGCCCTGCAGCGTGGCCATGCAGGTGACGAGCCGCGACTCCAGGTCCTGCACCTTGCCCGTATCGGGGAAGTACCGCGGCAGCGTGACGAAGGCGCCCTTCGTGACACCGGGGCCGAGGCCGAGATCGCAGCGCTCGAGCGACGCGTTCTTCGGGCCGCGCTTCTGCTTCCACAGCGCCTCGCCCTTGGCCTCGAACAGCTCGGCCGGGTTGCCGTCCTCGAGCATCTTGCGGTATTCGGCGATGCCGTCCGCGGTGGACTTCTGCGCCAGCGCCGGGCCGGCCAGGCCGCAGGCCAACACGACTGCGAAGAGGAAGGTCTTCAACGGCGTCTCCTTGCCGGCTGCCGCGTCGACCGCGGTCTGGGGGCTCCCTGCAACGGCGCACGCTGCGCGTGCGCCGGGACGAGCGGCCGTCAGGCCACCGTCGCCTCGTCGGTGCGCTTGTCGCCCTTGTTGTCGACCCAGCTGATCGTAATCTTGTCGCCCGCCTTGGCGCCCTTGACCACGAACTGCATGAACGGGTTCTTCGCGACCGCGGTGCCCCACTGCGCCGTCAGCACCGGCTTGCCGTTCAGCGCGGCAGTCACTTCCTGGATGAACCAGGCCGGAATCACCTTGCCGGCCGCGTCCTTGCGCTGGCCGGTTTCCATCTCGTGGCTCATCAGCACACGCACGGTGGTCTTGTCGCCGGCGGCCTGGGCGCGGATTCGCATCGGATCTGCCATCTCAACCTCCGCACCCGCCGAGGGTGACCTTGATTTCCTTGACCGCGTACAGCACCTTGCCGTCCGCCATCATCGCCACCGCGTAGACGTTCGACGACTGCGCCATCTTCACGCGCGTGTTGATGTTCGCCTCGACCGCGTCGGTCAGGTCGAAGACCCCGGCGAGCACGGTCGGGTTCTTCTCGACCAGCAGCAGCAGCCGCTTCGCGCCGGCCAGGCCGGTCGCGGCGCCGACCGGCACGACCGCGCCGTTCTCGGCGATGTCGGGCCCGGTGATGGTGACGTCCTTGCTCTCGGCCGGGGCCGAGCCGCCGAGCGCCTTGACCGCGTCGGCCATCGACTTCGCGTCGAACGCGGCCTGCGCCCACGCGGCCTGCGCGGCCTCCGGCAGCAGCCCGGCACCGGCCAGCAGCCCGGCCAGCGCCGCCGAGCGGGAAAGCATCTGTCGTCGGTTGTGCATCGACTGTGTCTCCTTGGTGTGGGCCGCGCGGCGCAGCCGCCGATGAGCCGAACGAAACGGGTGCATCGCCCGGGCTGCGGCTGGCGCCGGATGTTGCGGCAAGCGCCCGGTCACCCGTACTACCCGGATGGGCTATCGGCCATCCCCCGTTGCGGGAATAGACGATAACAGGCCCCAGCGACGCTAATGCGCACTCTACGCAAATGCGCCTGCCGCCGGCGCGATGGGGATCCTGATCATGAACTTCGACAAGGAATTCGACGCGTCCGGGCTGTCCTGTCCGCTGCCGATCGTGAAGACGAAGAAGTCGCTCGCCGACATGGGATCGGGCCAGGTGCTGCGCGTCGTCGCCACCGACCCCGGCTCGGTCGCCGACATGGCCGCCTTCACCGAGCAGACCGGCCACCAGCTGCTGTCGTCGGGCCAGGAAGGCGGCAAGTACGTGTTCATGATCAAGAAGGCCTGAGGGGCAGTCATGGCCGCGAAGAAGATGGCGATCATCGCCACCAAGGGTGCGCTCGACATGGCGTACCCGCCGCTGATCCTGGGCTCGACCGCGGCCGCGCTCGGCTGGGAGGTGCAGGTCTTCTTCACCTTCTACGGCCTGCAGCTGCTGCGCAAGGACCTGTCGGGCATCGCGATCAGCCCGCTCGCGAATCCGGCGATGCCGATGCCGGTGCCGATGCCGGTGGTCGTCTCGGTGCTGCCCGGCATGCAGGCGATGGCGACCTCGATGATGAAGGCGAAGATGAAGAAGAAGGGCGTGGCCTCGCTCGAGGAGCTGCGCAGCCTGTGCCTCGAGGCCGAGGTCAAGTTCATCGCCTGCCAGATGACGGTGGACCTGTTCGAGTTCAGCAAGTCCGACTTCATCGACGGCATCGAGTACGGCGGCGCGGCGACCTTCCTGAAGTTCGCCGGCGAGACCGACGTCTGCCTGTTCATCTGACGGCCCGGGCGCGGGCCGGCACGGCGCATGGCAACGGACCCGGCGCAGATCGCGACGCTGGTCGTCGCCGGCGGTTTCCTGATCGCCTTCGTCTTCGGCCTGGTCGCGGCGAAGTCGAACTTCTGCACGATGGGCGCGCTCGCCGACATCGTCAACATGGGCCACTGGGGCCGGATGCGGATGTGGCTGCTGGCGGTGGCGGTGGCGATCGCCGGCACCGCGGCGCTGTCGGCCACCGGCCAGGTCGACCTCGCGAAATCGGTCGCGCAGCGGCCGAACCTGCCGTGGCTGGCGCTGATCGTCGGCGGGCTGCTGTTCGGCATCGGCATGACGCTGGCCGGCGGCTGCGCGAACAAGAACCTGGTGCGCGTCGGCGGCGGCAGCGTGCGCTCGCTGGTCGTGCTGACCTTCGTCGCGATCGCGTCGTACATGACGCTGAAGGGCCTGTTCGGCCAGTGGCGCGCGAGCTGGCTCGACCCGGTGCGCGTCGACCTCGGCGCGCGCGGCTGGGCCGACCAGGGGCTGGACACGGCGCTGGCGCAGGCCTTCGGGCTGGAGCCGCAGGCCGCACTGGCGGTCGCCGCCGGCGCGCTGGTGCTGGCGCTGCTGGTCTTCGTCTTCAAGGACCCGCGCTTCCGCGGCAACGGCCTGCAGATCGCATCCGGCGTGATGCTCGGCCTGCTCGTCGCCGCCGGCTGGTACGTCACGGGCCACCTCGGCTACGGCGAGAACCCGGAGACGCTGGAGACCGTCTTCTTCGCGACCAACACGCGCACGCTCGAATCCTTGAGCTTCGTCGCGCCGTTGGCCTACTCGCTCGAGCTGCTGCTGCTGTGGACCGACGCGTCGCTGCACCTGAGCTTCGGCATCGCCAGCGTGCTCGGCGTGATCGCCGGCTCGCTCGTCTATGCGCTCGCGGCAGGCACGTTCCGCTGGGAGGGCTTCGCGTCGGTGGCCGACCTGCGCAGCCAGCTCGTCGGCGCGGTGCTGATGGGCTTCGGCGGCGTGACCGCGCTCGGCTGCACGATCGGCCAGGGCGTCTCCGGCGTGTCGACGCTGGCGATCGGCTCGTTCCTCGCGATCGGCGGCATCGTCGCCGGCTCGGTCGCGACGCTGAAGTGGATGCTGTGGCAGGCCGAGCGCGAAGCCTGATGCTTTCCGGAGGAACCCGATGTCGAATGCCCGCTTCGTCGCGCCGCTGCTCGCGGCGCTGATCACGCCGCTGGTCACGCCTGTCACCGCGGCGCAGACCGTGGTCGATGCGCCCTGGGTCGCCGACGCGCGGCAGGCGTCGATGGCGGTGCCGCCGAAGCTGCTGGCGGTGCTGCAGGCCGAGATCGCGCGCGCCGGCCCCGAGGGTGCGATCGAAGTCTGCCGCGTCAAGGCGCCGGAACTCGCGCGCGCCGCGTCGCAGGAAAGCGGCTGGACGGTGCGCCGCGTCAGCCTGCGCAACCGCAATCCGAAGGCCGTGCCCGACGCCTGGGAGCGCGCCGCGCTCGAGGACTTCGACCGGCGCGCCGCCGCCGGCGATGCGCCGATGAAGCTCGAGGCGGCCGCGGTGGTCAGCGTCGACGGCAAGCCGATGCAGCGTTACCTGCGCGCGCTGCCGACCGTCGAGCTGTGCACGCAGTGTCACGGCCCGGCGGACAAGCTCAGCCCGGCGGTGATCGCGCAGCTGAAGGCGCTGTACCCGGACGACCGGGCCACCGGCTACAGCGTGGGCCAGATCCGCGGCGCGATGACGCTGAGCCGGCCGGCACCCTGAGCGGCGCGGCGGCGCGCGCGGTTCGCGGCCCGCCCATCAGCCGCGGCACAGCGCGGCGTCGGCGGTGAGGCGGGACTCGATCTCCCGGTGCTCGGCGCGCGCGTGCAGGTG
>JAFLDG010000206.1 GCA_017302495.1 Burkholderiales bacterium | reverse complement strand
GATCGCGGCATCGGCGGCCTCGCTCGCCGCACCGGCGGCCGGCGGCGGGTCGGCCGGATCGAGCAGGCCGGCCGCGATCGCCGCCTGGCGCAGCAGTTCGGTGCAGGCGCGCTGGCGCAGCGTGGCCGCATCGACCGCCTCGCCGGCATCGACCAGCGCAATGCCGTTCACGCGCGGCAGGGTTTCGGTGGCGAGCATGGAGACTCCTCCCTCGGTCAGGCGGCACGGCCGGGCTGGTTCTGCCCGGTGGGCACGTTCAGCCGGCGCGAGCGCACCACCTGGTACGGCCGGAACAGGTAGGCGACCGACGCCAGCCCGCTCCAGACGTGCACCAGCCGGCTGAACGGGAACAGCAGGAAGATCGTCATGCCCAGCAGCATGTGCGCCTGGAAGTGCCAATCCGTGCCCGTGACCAGGCTGGCGTCGGGGCGGAAGGTCGCTATGCCTTGCAGGTAGCTTGCCAGCTGGATCATGGTCGTGGGGTTGGACACGTGGTGCAGCGACGTCGGCAGGGTCGACAACCCGATGGCCAGCTGCACCCACAGGATGACCAGGATCGCGATGTCGGTGCGGTGGCTGGTCAGGCGTATGCGCGGATCGAAGATGCGCCGGTGCAGCAGCATCGTCAGCCCGATGAAGCACAGCACGCCGGCCACGCCACCCGCCACCACCGCCACCAGCTGCTTCTGCGACGCGGTGACGAAGATCTCGTAAACCGCATGCGGCGTCAGTTGGCCGAACAGGTGGCCGAAGAACAGGAACAGGATGCCGCCGTGGAACAGGTTGCTGCCCCAGCGCAACTGCCCGGCGCGCAGCAACTGCGAGGAATCGCTCTTCCACGTGTACTGGTCGCGGTCGAAGCGCGCCAGGCTGCCCATGAAGAACACGGCCAGGCAGATGTACGGGTAGACGTTGAAGGCGAAGTTGTGCAGATAGTCGGTCAGGGTGCTCATGGACGCGCTCCATTGGCGGCGGGGCCGTGGGTCTTGCGTTGGATATGGATCGGCTGCGGCTGGTCGGGCCGCGACTGCCCGGCCGAACTGCAGCCGTCGAAGGCGGCGGGCTCGGCCCAGGTCTCGTCGAGGTCGGGCTCGTCGGCGATGGTCACCGGCAACGCGCGCTGGCCGGCGAGGTCGAGCAGCGCGGCCACCGGCGCGGCGTAGGGGCTTTGCCGGCGCAGCAGCGCGGCCAGCAGCGCCTGCAGGATGTGCGCGAACTCGGCCACGAAGGCACGCGCCTCCTTCGGCGGCTGGGTCGACGCATATTCGAGCAGCACCGGCAGGTAGTCGGGCAGTTCGCCGGGCGCCAGGTCGAGCCCGGCCTGGGCGTAGGTCTGCCCCAGGTCGATCATCGCCGGGCCGCGGTCGCGGCTGTCGCCGTGCACGTGCTCGAACAGGTGCAGCGCGGTGCCGCGGCCGCGGTCGAAGCATTCGACGTACTCGGCCTCGGCGCGCAGCGCCGGCAGCATCTGCAGCCGGCCGATCAGCGCGTCGAGCTCGGCCAGCCGGCCGGTGCCCAGCGCGCGCTCGTCGTGCAGCGCGCCGCGCAACTCACCGAGGTGCGCGCGCAACTCGGCGCCGGGATAGCGCAGCAGATGGCTCAGCGCGCGCAGCGTGTACGCGCACTTCGTCGGAGTGAACAGCGTGCCCATGTTCAGACTTCCGCCTTGATCGGAATGGTCCGCTTCTTCTCGCTGCCGAACAGCGAGGTCTCGCTGACGCCTTCGCTGCAGCCGTTGCCGAAGCTGAAGCCGCAGCCGCCGCGCACGTTGAACGCGTTCTCGGCGTACTCGCGGTGCGTGGTCGGGATCACGAAGCGGTCCTCGTAGTTGGCGATCGCCATCACGCGGTACATGTCCTCGACCATCGCCGCCGGGATGCCGACCTGGTCGATCGCCGCGGTGTTGGCCTGGCCGTCGACGTGCTTGGCGCGCATGTAGGCACGCATCGCGAGCATGCGCTCGAGCGCGCGCACCACCGGCTGGGTGTCGCCGGCGGTCAGCAGGTTGGCCAGGTACTTGACCGGGATGCGCAGCTGGTTGACGTCGGGGATCTCGCCGTTCGTGCCCATCTGGCCGGCGTTCGCCGCGGCGGTGATCGGCGACAGCGGCGGCACGTACCAGACCATCGGCAGCGTGCGGTACTCCGGGTGCAGCGGCAGCGCGACCTTCCACTCCATCGCCATCTTCCACACGGGACTGTTCCGCGCCGCGTCGAGCCAGGCGTCGGGCACGCCGTCGGCCCGGGCCTGCGCGATCACCTTCGGGTCGTTCGGGTCGAGGAAGATGTCGCACTGCGCCTGGTACAGGTCACGGTCGTGCTCGGTCGACGCCGCCTCGGCGATGCGGTCGGCGTCGTACAGCAGCACGCCGAGGTAGCGGATGCGGCCGACGCAGGTCTCCGAGCACACCGTCGGCTGGCCGGCCTCGATCCGCGGGTAGCAGAAGATGCACTTCTCGGCCTTGCCGCTCTTCCAGTTGTAGTAGATCTTCTTGTACGGGCAGCCGCTGACGCACATCCGCCAGCCGCGGCACTTGTCCTGGTCGATCAGGACGATGCCGTCCTCCTCGCGCTTGTAGATGCTGCCCGACGGGCACGACGCGACGCAGGCCGGGTTCAGGCAGTGCTCGCACAGCCTGGGCAGGTACATCATGAAGGTGTTCTCGAACTGGCCGTAGATGTCCTTCTGCACCTCGTCGAAGTTCTTGTCCTTGCTGCGCTTGCTGAACTCGCCGCCGAGGATCTCCTCCCAGTTCGGGCCCCACTCGATCTTGTCCATGCGCAACCCGGTGATCAGGCTGCGCGGCCGCGCGGTCGGCGCGGCCTTCATCTCCGGCGCCGAGTGCAGGTGGTCGTAGTCGAAGGTGAAGGGCTCGTAGTAGTCGTCGATCTGCGGCAGGTTCGGGTTCGCGAAGATCCGCATCAGCAGCTGCCACTTGCCGCCCTGGCGCGGCACGATCGAGCCGTCGCGGCGGCGGACCCAGCCGCCGTTCCACTTGTCCTGGTTCTCCCACTCCTTCGGGTAGCCGATACCGGGCTTGGTCTCGACGTTGTTGAACCAGGCGTACTCGACGCCGGGACGGCTGGTCCAGACGTTCTTGCAGGTGACCGAGCAGGTGTGGCAGCCGATGCACTTGTCGAGATTCAGCACCATGCCGATCTGTGCGCGTACTTTCATTTCCGTTGCTCCTTGCTGATCGGTGGCCGGCTCAGGGGTTCTCGCCCTGGCTTTGGTAGGCGGCGGCGAGATGGTCGTCGCGCGGCGTGTCGAGCCAGTCGACCTTGTGCATCTTGCGCACGACCACGAACTCGTCCCGGTTCGTGCCGATCGTGCCGTAGTAGTTGAAGCCGTAGCTCAGCTGCGCGTAGCCGCCGATCATGTGCGTCGGCTTCGTGACGATGCGGGTCACGCTGTTGTGGATGCCGCCGCGGGTGCCGGTGATCTCCGAGCCCGGCGCGTTGATGATCTTCTCCTGCGCGTGGTACATCAATGTCATGCCGGGGTTCACGCGCTGGCTGACCACCGCACGCGCGCTGATCGCACCGTTCACGTTGAACAGCTCGACCCAGTCGTTGTCCTCGATGCCGGCGGCCTTGGCGTCGGTTTCGCTCAGCCAGATCACCGGCCCGCCGCGGTTCAGCGTCAGCATCAGCAGGTTGTCGCTGTACGTGCTGTGGATGCCCCACTTCTGGTGCGGGGTGATGAAGTTCAGCACGATCTCCTTCTGGCCGTTGGGCTTGGCGCCGAGCATCGCGCTCGTCGCCTTCAGGTCCACCGGCGGGCGGTAGCTCGACAGGCCCTCGCCGAAGGCGATCATCCACGGGTGGTCCTGGTAGAACTGCTGGCGGCCGGTGAGCGTGCGCCACGGGATCAGCTCGTTGACGTTCGTCCAGCCGGCGTTGTAGGAGACCGTCTCGCTCTCGATGCCGCTCCAGGTCGGCGAGCTGATGATCTTGCGCGGCTGCGCCTGCACGTCGCGGTAGCGGATCTTCTCGTCCTCGCGGTACAGCGCCAGGTGCGCGTGCTCGCGGCCGGTGGCCTTGGAGAGCGCCTCCCAGGCCTTGACCGCGACATGGCCGTTGGTCTCGGGCGCGAGCTGCAGGATCACCTCGCAGGCGTCGATGTCGGTCACGATCTTCGGCATGCCTTCGGTCGCCCCGGGCTCGGTGGTGAAGCCGTTGAGCTGGCCGAGCTGCTTGACCTCGGTCTCGGTCTTCCACGCGATGCCCTTGCCGCCGTTGCCGACGCGGTTCATCAGCGGGCCGAGCGCGGTGAAGCGCTTGTAGGTGTTCGGGTAGTCGCGCTCGACCACCGCCACCGACGGCGCGGTCTTGCCCGGGATCAGGTCGATCTCGCCGCGCTTCCACTCCTTCGGCTCGAAGGGCTGCGCCAGTTCGGCCGGCGTGTCGTGCATCAGCGGCGTCAGCACCACCTCCTTCTCGACGCCGAGGTGGCCGACGCAGACTTCCGAGAAGGCCTTGGCGAAGCCCTTGTAGATCTCCCAGTCGGAGCGGCTCTGCCACACCGGATCCACCGCCGCGCTCAACGGGTGGATGAACGGGTGCATGTCGGAGGTGTTCAGGTCGTTCTTCTCGTACCAGCTCGCGGTCGGCAGCACGATGTCGCTGTACAGGCAGGTGGTGCTCATGCGGAAGTCGAGCGTGACCAGCAGGTCGAGCTTGCCTTCGGGCGCCTGCGCGTGCCAGGCCACCTCCGACGGCTTCGCGTCGTCCGGGCCCAGGTCCTTGCCCTGGACGCCGTTCTCGGTGCCGAGCAGGTGCTTGCAGAAGTACTCGTGGCCCTTGCCGGACGAGCCGAGCAGGTTGCTGCGCCAGACGAACAGGTTGCGCGGCCAGTTCTGCGGCGCGTCCGGGTCTTCGCAGCTCATCTGCAGCGTGCCGTCCTTCAGCGCCCGCACGACGTAGTCCTTCGGGTCGAGCCCGGCGGCGGTCGCGTCCTTCACCACCTGCAGCGGATTGGTCTTCAGCTGCGGCGCACTCGGCAGCCAGCCCATGCGCTCGGCGCGCACGTTGTAGTCGATCATGTGGCCGCCGTAGGTGGCCTTGTCGGCCAGCGGCGAGACGATCTCTTCCATGCGCAGCTTCTCGTAGCGCCACTGGTCGGTGTGGGCGTAGAAGAAGCTGGTCGAGTTCTGCTGGCGCGGCGGGCGGATCCAGTCGAGCGCGAAGGCGAGCGCGGTCCAGCCGGTCTGCGGCCGCAGCTTCTCCTGGCCGACGTAGTGCGCCCAGCCGCCGCCGCTGACGCCGACGCAGCCGCACATCATCAGCAGGTTGATCACCCCGCGATAGTTCATGTCGCAGTGGTACCAGTGGTTCATCGCCGCGCCGATGATCACCATCGACCGGCCGTGCGTCTTGTCGGCGTTGTCGGCGAACTGGCGCGCCACCGTGATCACCTGCGCGCGCGGCACGCCGGTGATGCGCTCCTGCCAGGCCGGCGTGTACGGCGCGTCGTCGTCGTAGTCCTTCGCGCCGCTGCCGAGGCCCCGGTCGATGCCGTACTGCGCGACCTGCAGGTCGAACACGGTCGCGACCAGCACTTCGGTCGCTTCGCCGGGTGCACCGAGCTTCAGCCGCACCGCCGGCACCTTGACGCGGTTGACCGCGCCGGCCTGCTCGTTCGCGTTGAAGTGCGGCGTCGCGATCCCGCCGAAGTACGGCAGGCCGACCTCGACCACCTCGTGCGCCTGCGCGCCGCCCTGGTCCTCGAGCACCGACAGCTTCAGCTCGACCGTCTCGCCGGCGCGCGCCTCCTTGTCCTCGAGGTTCCATTTGCCGGCGTCGGCGCGGCCGTCGGGGCCCCAGCGGAAGCCGATCGAGCCGTTCGGCAGGATTGCGCGGCCGCTCGCGTCGAAGGCCACCGTCTTCCACTCGGGGTTGTTGTCCTGCCCGAGCTTGCCGCCGAAGTCGCTCGCGCGCACGAACTGGTCGGGCACGAGCACGGTGCTGCCGTCGTCGAGCTTGTGCTCGCGCAGCTTCACCAGCATCGGCAGATCGGTGTAGCGGCGCGCGTAGTGGTCGAAGTATTCGCTGCGCCGGTCGAAGTAGAACTCCTTCAGCACGACATGGCCCATCGCCATCGCGAGCGCGGCGTCGGTGCCCTGCTTCGGGTGCAGCCAGAGGTCGGCCAGCTTCGCGACTTCGGAGTAGTCCGGCGTCACCGCCACCGTCTTCGTGCCCTTGTAGCGGACCTCGGTGAAGAAGTGCGCGTCCGGGGTGCGCGTCTGCGGGACGTTGCTGCCCCAGGCGATGATGTAGCCGGAGTTGTACCAGTCGGCGCTCTCGGGCACGTCGGTCTGCTCGCCCCAGATCTGCGGGCTCGACGGCGGCAGGTCGCAGTACCAGTCGTAGAAGCTCATGCAGACGCCGCCGATCAGGCTCAGGTAGCGGCTGCCGGCGGCGTACGACACCATGCTCATCGCCGGGATCGGGCTGAAGCCGAGCACGCGGTCCGGGCCGTGGGTCTTGATCGTGTAGACGTTGGCCGCGGCGATCAGCTGGTTCACCTCGTCCCAGCTCGAGCGCACGAAGCCGCCCATGCCGCGCACCTTCTGCCAGTCGCGCCGCGCCTCGGGGTTCTCGACCAGGCTCGCCCAAGCGTTGACCGGGTCCTTCGCCACCGCGAGCGCGGCGCGCCAGCGCTCGAGCAGCCGGCCGCGCACCATCGGGTACTTCAGCCGGTTCGCGCTGTACAGGTACCAGCTGTAGCTCGCGCCGCGGGCGCACCCGCGCGGCTCGTGGTTCGGCATGTCCCAGCGCGTGCGCGGGTAGTCGGTCTGCTGCGTCTCCCAGGTCACGATGCCGCCCTTGACGTAGATCTTCCAGCTGCACGAGCCGGTGCAGTTGACGCCGTGCGTCGAGCGCACGATCTTGTCCACCGCCCAGCGGTTGCGGTAGGCGTCCTCCCAGGTGCGGTCCTCGCCGGTGGCGATGCCGTGGTCGCCGGAAAAGCTCTCCTTGGGCAGCGAGAAGTGGGTCAGGCGGTCGAGGAAGTGGCTCATGTCTTCGGTCCTCAGCAGTGAGCGGGGGTGCGGGGTCAGCAGGGCAGCGGCGCGTGGCGGCGGGCGAACCACCACCAGGTCACGGCCAGGCAGAGCAGGTAGAACAGGGCAAAGGCCTGCAGGGCGGCCTCGGGGCCGCCGACGATCGCGATCGAGGTGCCCCAGGCCTTGGGCACGAAGAAGCCGCCGTAGGCGCCGACCGCACCGGCGAAGCCGAGTGCGGCCGCGGCCTCGCGGTCGCCGTCGCGCGCGGCCTGCACGCGGGCCGCCGGCAGCGGGCCGGCGGCGCGCCGGCGCTCGGCGACGTAGACGGTGGGAATCATGCGGAAGCTCGAGCCGGTGCCGATGCCGGCGGCGACGAACAGGATGCCGAAGGCACCGGTGACGCCGGCATAGCTGCCGGCCGCGCCGGCGCGGGGCAGGCTGGCCATCAGCGCGGCGACGCCGGCG
>JAFLDG010000205.1 GCA_017302495.1 Burkholderiales bacterium | reverse complement strand
GGCCGGCGCAGCACCGCGACGACGAGCGTGACGATCGTCAGCGGCGCGACGAAGCCGATCATCGCGTCGCCGAGCGCCTGCGCGCCGTCGTGCCGCGTCGCGGCGAGCACCAGGTAGGCGGTGTAGGTTCGTTGAAGATCTCGTGGTAAAGCGCGCGGAACTCGTGCGCCGTGACCACCGCCTGCGGCGCGGCCGCGGCAAAGCCGGCGCTGCCGGCCGGGGCCACGCAGCGGTCGCTGCCGGCGTACATCAGCAGCGTGGGCAGCGTCCAGTCGCCGGCGCGCTTCGCCACGACCTCGCCGCCGTCGACGATGAAGCGCGCCAACCGCGGCGTCACGCGGTCGTGCACCAGCGGGTCGGCGACATAGTTGCGCACCACCTGCCTGTCGCGCGAAATCCACTCCGGCTTCAGGCCGTTGCTCAAGCGCAGGTTCGGCGCCAGCCGCCCCAGGCTGGCAAGCAAAAGCTTCTGCGGGATGCTCATGCCCGGGTCCAGCGCGGGCGACGACAGCACCAGTGCATCGACCGCCCGCACCCAGCTCGCACCGGCGTCGCCGGCAACGAAGCGCGCCGCCACCAGCCCGCCCATGCTGTGTCCCAGCAGCACCAGCGGACCCGGAAGCGCGGCGCGCACCGCGTCGATCACCGCGGCCAAGTCGTGCAGCAGGTCGTCGTCGGCCGCCAGGCCGCCGCGCGCGCCCTCGCTGCGGCCGTGACCGCGCTGGTCGTGGCCGGCCACCTGCCAGCCCCAGGCGTTGAGCTGCGCGGCCACGTGCGCGTAGCGGCCGATGTGCTCGCCCAGGCCGTGCACGATCAGCACGTTGCGCCTCGCATCGGCCGGCCAATGCTGCAACTGCAGTTGCAGTCCGTCGCGGGTGCTCAGTCGCTCGGGCAGGGCGGGCATCGGCGCAGTGTAGTCACTTGGCCATGTCCTTCCAGCCCCCGCCCAGCACCTTGTAAAGCGTCACCAGGTTCTGCTGCTGCGCCGCCTGCACGACGATCGTCGCCTGCTGCGTCTGGAACAGCGCGCGCTGCGCGTCCAGCACGTCCAGGAAGCTCGACAGCCCGCTGCGAAAGCGCAGCTCGGCGAGCTGGTTGCGCGTGGCCTCGGCCTGCGTCTGCGCCTGCTGCGCGCGCAGCTGATCGCCGTAGGTGGCGCGCCCGGCCAGCGCGTCGGCCACCTCGCGGAAGGCCACCTGGATCGAGCGCTGGTACTGCGCCACCGCGATGTCGCGGCTGGCTTCGCTCAGCTCCAGGTTGGCCTGGTTGGCGCCAGCATCGAAGATCGGCAGCGTGATGCGCGGCGCGAACTGCCACGAACGGTTCTCGAACAGCCCGCCCAGGTCGTCGCTGGCCAGGCCGACGCTGCCGGTGAGCGTGATGCGCGGGAAGAAGGCGGCCTTGGCCGCGCCGATGTTGGCGTTGGCGGCCTTCAGTTGCGCTTCGGCCTGGCGCACGTCGGGGCGGCGTTCCAGCAGCTCCGAGGGCAGCCCCGCCGGCAGCTCGGCCAGAAGCCCCTGCTGCTCCAGCGCCAGCGGCGGTGGGAGGTCCGGCGGCAGCGGTTGCCCGACCAGCAGCGTCAGTGCATTCTCGTCCTGCATGCGCTGGCGCTGCAGCAGCGCGACGGCCGCCTTCGCGCCCTCGACCAGCGTCACGGCCTGCGCCAGGTCGTATTCGGACAGCGCGCCGTTGTCGAACCTCAGCTTCAGCAGCGCGAAGCCCTGCTCGCGCGTCTGCAGCGTGCGCTGCGCGATGTCGAGCTGCGCGTCGTCGGCCAGCAGCGTCAGGTAGGCATTGGCGACCGCGGCCACCAGGCTGATCTGCGCCGCCTTGCGCGCCTCCTCGCTGGCGAAGTACTGCTGCAGCGCGGCGTCGGTGAGGCTGCGCACGCGGCCGAACAGGTCGAGCTCGTAGCCGGTGACGTTCAGCCCGGCGGTGTAGTAGCTGCGGTTGCCCTGGCCGTCGGCATTGGGCTGGTACAGCGCGGTGGCGCCCAGGAACAGCGTGGGGAACTGCTCCGCGCGCTGCACCTGGTACTGCGCGCGCACGCGCTCGATGTTCAGCACCGCCACGCGCAGGTCGCGGTTGTTCTGCAGCGCGAGCTCGATCAGCTTCTTCAGCCGCGGATCGACGAAGAACTGCTGCCAGTCCAGGTCGGCGGCCGGCGTGGACGCCGCACCACCGGCCGCCGCCGCTGCGTCGGCATCGGGGAAGCTCGCCGCCACCGGCGCCGCAGGGCGCTCGTAAGGCGGCGCCATCGACGCGCAGCCGGCCAGCAGCGCCAGCGCGGCACACCACGGGATGGTCCTAAGCATGGGCCTTCTCCGCGCCCAGGCGCCGCGCCCGGCGCCCGCGCATCAGCGCGTAGAACGCCGGCGTCAGGAAGATGCCGAACAGCGTCACGCCGACCATGCCGCAGAAGACTGCGATGCCCATCGCGCGGCGCATGTCGCTGCCCGCGCCCAGGCCCAGGATCAGCGGAACGACGCCGGCGCAGAAGGCGATCGAGGTCATGAGGATCGGGCGCAGCCGCATCCTGCAGGCGTGGATGACGGCGTCGAGCATCGCCTCGCCGCGGTCTTCCAGGTCCTTGGCGAACTCGACGATCAGGATCGCGTTCTTGCACGCCAGCCCCACCAGCACCACCAGCGCCACCTGCGTGAAGATGTTCAGGTCGCCGGGCTGCAGGAAGGGCGGGAAGCTCGACATCCACACGCCGAACAGCGCCGACAGGATGCCCATCGGCACGATCATCACGATCACCAGCGGCAGCGTCCAGCTCTCGTACTGCGCCGCCAGCACCAGGATCACCAGCAGCACCGACAGCGCCAGCACCGCGGCCAGGATCGGCACCTTGATCTGCGTGCCGGGCACGGTGAGGTTGCGCGTCAGCCGGTCCTGGTAGGACAGCTCGGTCCACTCATAGCCGATGCCGCGCGGCAGGCCCTGCAGCAGCGCCTCCATCTCGGCCTCGGCCTCGCCGGAGGAAAAGCCGAACTTCGGCGCACCGTTGATGTCGGCCGAGGGGTAGCCGTTGTAGCGCGTGACGCGCGTAGGGCCGAAGGTCGGCTCCACCTTCATCAGCGCGCCCAGCGGCACCATCTCGCCGGCGGCGTTGCGCGTCTTCAGGCTGGTGATGGCCTGCGCGTCGTTGCGGAAGGGCGCGTCGGCCTGCACGATCACCTGGTAGGTCTTGCCGAACTTGGTGAAGTCGTTGACGTACAGCGAGCCGAGGTTGACCTGCATCGTGTCGTAGATGTCGGCGAGGTTGATGCCCATCTGCTTGGCGCGCGTGCGGTCGACGTTAGCGTACAGCTGCGGCACGTTGATGTCGTAGGTGGAGAACGGCGTGCCGATGCTCGACTTCGGGTTGCCGTAGATGCCGCCGAGCGTGCCCCACACCGCACCGTACAGCGCCTGCTCGCCGAGCCCGCCGCGGTCCTGCACCTGCAGCTTGAAGCCGCCGGCATTGCCCAGGCCGTCGACGCCGGGCGGCGGCACGACGAACATGCGCGCGCCCTGGATCGCTTGAATCGCGCCGTTGACCTTGGCCAGGATCGCGTCCTTGCTCTTGTCGGGCGTCTTGCGCTTTTCGAAGTCCTCGAGGCCGAAGAAAATGATGCCTTCGTTGGGCGCGGCCGAGAAGCCGGCGATCGACAGCCCCGGAAAGGCCACCGAATCGACGATGCCCGGCACGTCCAGCGCGATGCGGCTCATCTCGCGGATGACCGCTTCGGTGCGGTCCAGCGACGCGCCCGCCGGCAGCTGCGCGATGCCGATCAGGTACTGCTTGTCCGGCGCCGGCACGAAGCCGGCCGGCACGCGCGTGAAGACGAAGGCGGTCGCGCCCAGCAGCACCGCGTAGACCAGCAGCGCGGCGCGCTTGTGGCGCACGACATGGGCGACGCCGCGGCCGTAGGCTTCGCTGCGCCGGCCGAACCAGCCGTTGAACCAGCGGAAGAAGCCGCCGAACACGCGGTCCATGCCCCGCGTCAGCGCGTCCTTCGGCGCGTCGTGCCCGCGCAGCAGGATGGCGCTGAGCGCCGGCGAGAGCGTGAGCGAGTTGAAGGCCGAGATCACCGTGGAGATGGCAATGGTCACGGCGAACTGCTTGTAGAACTGCCCCGACAACCCGGGCACGAAGGCCAGCGGCACGAACACCGCGCACAGCACCAGCGCGATGGCGATGATCGGCCCCGACACCTCGTGCATCGCCTTCACCGTGGCGTCGTGCGGCGACAGGCCGGCCTCGATGTTGCGCTCGACGTTCTCGACCACGACGATGGCGTCGTCGACGACGATGCCGATGGCCAGCACCAGGCCGAACAGCGTGAGCGTGTTGATCGAATAGCCCAGCAGCAGCAGGAAGGCGAAGGTGCCGACGATCGACACCGGTACCGCCAGCAGCGGGATCAGCGACGCGCGCCAGGTCTGCAGGAAGACGATGACCACCAGCACCACCAGCGCCACCGCCTCGAACAGCGTGGCCACCACCTTCTCGATCGAGGTCTGCACGAAGCGCGTCGGGTCGTAGACGATGGCGTAGTCCATGCCCGGCGGGAAGCCGGGCTTGAGCCGTTCCATCGCGCGGCGCACGTCGTTGGACAGCGCCAGCGCATTGGAGCCCGGCGCCTGGAACACCGCGATCGCCGCCGCTTCCTTGTTGTTGAGCAGGCTGCGCAGCGAATAGGTGTTGGCCGCGAGCTCGACGCGGCCCAGGTCACGGATGCGGATCATGCCGCCGGTGGCCGGGTCGGTGCGCACGATGATGTCGGCGAACTCCTGCTCGGTGGCCAGCCGCCCCTGCGTGTTCACCGACAGCTGGAACTCGGTGCCCGGCGGTGCGGGTGACGCGCCCACGGTGCCGGCCGCGACCTGCGCGTTCTGCTCGCGGATGGCGGCGATGACCTCCGAGGTGGTCAGGTTGCGCGCCGCCAGCTTGCCCGGGTCGAGCCAGATGCGCATCGCGTAGTCGCCGGCGCCGAACATGAACACCGAGCCCATGCCGGGAATGCGCAGCAGCTCGTCGCGGATGTTCTTCTGCCCGTAGTTGCGCAGGTACAGCGCGTCGCGGCTGTCGTCGGGGCTGACCAGGTGCACCACCATGGTCAGGTTGGCGCTGGACTTCTCGGTGGTGACGCCGATCTGACGCACGATGTCGGGCAGCCGCGGCAGCGCGCGGTTGATGCGGTTCTGCACCGCGGTCTCGGCCACCTCGGGGTTGGTGCCGATCCTGAAGGTCACGGTCACGGTCAGGCTGCCGTCGGCGGTGGCCTGCGATTCGTAGTACAGCAGGTTCTCGACGCCGTTGATCTGCTCCTCCAGCGGCGTGGCCACGGTCTCGGAAATGACGCGCGGGTTGGCGCCCGGGAACTGCGCGCGCACCACGATCTGCGGCGGCGCCACCTCGGGGTACTCCGACACCGGCAGGTTGAAGATCGCCAGCAGCCCGGCCAGGAAGACGAAGATCGACAGCACGCCGGCCAGCCGCGGCCGGTTGATGAAATAGCTGGCGATGTTCATGGTCGTGCCCCGCCCGGAGGCGCCGACGCTGGAACGGGCATGCCCTCGGCATCGACCTTCAGCACCTGCGGCGCCACCGCCATGCCCGGCACCACGCGCTGCAGGCCTTCGACGATGACGTTCTCGCCCGGCTTGACGCCGCCGCCGATGACGCGCATGCCGCCGAGCAGTGCGCCGAGCTGCACTTCGCGGAACTGCGGCTTGCCGTCGGCGCCGACCACGTAGACGAACTTCTTCGTCTGGTCGGTGCCGATGGCGCGCTCGGGCACCATCACCGCGGCGTAGGGTGCGCTGGTCCCCATCGTCAGCTTCACCGCCAGCCCGGGCGTGAACTGGCCGCGACTGTTGTCGAAGCTGGCGCGCATGCGGATCGCCCCGGTCTGCGGGTTCAGGCGGTTGTCGACGAAGTCGACGCGGCCCTCGTGCGGGTACCCGGTCTCGTTGGTCAGGCCCATGCGCACGCGCGGCTGCTTCTCCGGGCCGGCCATCACGCGCAGGTAGGTCTGCTCGCTGATGTCGAAGTAGGCATAGACCTTGGCCGTGCCGGTGATGGTGGTCAGTATCGTCTGGTCGTTGACCAGGTTGCCGGCCGTGACGTTGGCGCGCGAGGTGCGTCCGGTGATCGGCGCGCGCACCGACGCGTACTCCAGGTTCAGCCGCGCCGTGCGCAGCGCCGCCTCGGCGGTCTTGATGTCGGCCTGCGTGGTGCGCGCGCCCGAGCTGAGCTGGTCGAATTCCTGCTGCGACACCGCGCGTGCCTGCACCAGCGTCTGCGCGCGCTTCAGCTCGGTCTGCGCCAGCTCGGCGCGCGCGTTCACCGCGGCCAGCTGCGACTCGGCGCGCGCCACGTCGGCGGCGAAGCCGCGGGAGTCGATGCTGAACAGCAGCTGCCCCTTCTTCACCAGCGCGCCGTCGGTGAAGTGCACCTGGTCGATGGTGCCGGCCACGCGCGGGCGCAGTTCGACGAACTCGCTGGCCTCGAGCCGGCCGCTGAATTCCTCGCTGTCGGACACGGTGCGCTGTACCGCGGGTGCGACGCTCACCGGCGCTGCCGGCGGCGGGCCGCCTTGCGCTTCGGCCTGGCCGCCGCAGCCGGACAAGATCGAGCCGGCCGCTGCAACGGCAGCAGCGGCCCGCGCAAAGGCGCGCAGGCCCGGGACAAACATCTTGGACATTGCAATCCTCGGTACGTCATCGTGCGGCTGTGTCCGCCGCTTGCGGCTCATTCTGTTCGGCGCGTCGGGGGCGTGCTCCGGCAGTGGCCAATAACCCTACGGCCCATCAAGCGCGCTCGATGCGGAAAACCGCCACGCTGGCCAGCAGGTTGGGCCAGTGGCGTACCACGCGGCCGCGCTGCAGGCCGAAGCTGTCGGTGATGCGCAGCCCCAGCTTGCGCGCCAGCAGCTCGAAGTCGGCGTGCGTGCCGACGCGGATGTTGGGCGTGTCGTACCACTGGTAGGGCAGCGCCTTGGTCACCGGCATGCGTCCGGCAAGCACGCTCAGGCGGTGCGGCCAGTGCGCGAAGTTGGGAAAGCTGACGATGCCGATGCGGCCCACGCGCGCGGTCTCGCGCAGCATGCGTTCGGTGTGGCGCAGGTTCTGCAGCGTTTCCAGCTGCAGCACCACGTCGAAGCTGGCGTCGTCGAACAGCGCCAGCCCCTCCTCGAGGTTGAGCTGGATGACGTTGACGCCGCGCTGCGCGCAGGCCAGCACGTTGGCGTCGGCGATCTCGATGCCGTAGCCGCTGCAGCCGCGGTGGCGCTGCAGGTGCGCGAGCAGCTCGCCGTTGCCGCAGCCGAGATCGAGCACGCGCGAGCCCGGCGGCACCAGGCCGGGGCATAGGAGTTTCAAACGCCTCCCAGCGGCAAGGTCGGCAAGCCCGAAGCGGACTCGGGACCCATCCGCGGCGGGCTGAAGTGCTTGGATCTGGTGATCGCGCCGTGGCGTTGTGCTGATTCGA
>JAFLDG010000204.1 GCA_017302495.1 Burkholderiales bacterium | reverse complement strand
GGCAGGACGCTGCTCGCCGCCGGCTCGAGCGGCGAGGTGCTGCTGTTCGACCGCGCGAGCCGCCAGCTGCGGCAGCGGCTCGACACCGGCGCCGACCAGGTCAACGCCGCGGCCTTCAGCCCCGACGGGCGCTTCGTCGCGGCGGTCGACAACGTGAACCGGCTGCACCTGTGGTCAGCGGCCGACGGGCAGCCCCACGCGACGCTGTGGCTGCAGCTCGAGCCGGGCCGCGTCGGCAGCGATGCTTTCGGCCGGCTCGGCCAGCTGCGCGGGCTGGTCTGGCTGCCCGATTCGCGCCGGGTCGCGATTCCGACGCAGAGCGGCGTGGTCGTGATCGTCGCGCTGCCGCCGGAGCCGGCGCCGGCGCGCTGACGGGCCGGCGGCGGTGTGGCGCACGGCGATGGCGGCGGCGCTCGCGGCGGTCGCGCTGCTGTTGGGGATCGGCATGTTCCAGGAGCGCTTGCTGTACTTCCCGGCGCGCTCGAGCGTCGCCGAGCTGAGCGCCGCCGGCCTGCAGCCGTGGCCGTCGGCGCAGGACTTCCGCGGCCTGCTCGCCGAAGCACAGGGGCCGCTGCGCGGCACCGCGATCGTCTTCCACGGCAATGCCGGCCACGCCGGGCACCGGGACTACTACGCCGCAGCGCTGGCCCCGCTCGGACTGCGGACGATCCTCGCCGAGTACCCGGGGTACGGGCCGCGCGACGGCTCGCTCGGCGAGGCCCCGTTCGTCGCCGACGCGGTGGCGACGATCGAAGCGGCGCACCGTGCGTTCGGGCCGCCGATCGTCGTCATCGGCGAATCGATCGGCGCCGGCGTGGCCGCGGCCGCCGTCGGCCGGCAGCCGGAGCGGGTGGCGGCGCTGATGCTGATCACGCCCTTCGACCGGCTCGAGCACGTTGCCGCGTACCACTACCCGTGGCTGCCGGTGCGCCGGCTGCTGCGCGACCGCTATCACAGCGTCGACCACCTGGCGCGCTATGCCGGGCCGAAGCTGGTGGTGGTGGCCGGCCGCGACGACATCGTGCCGCCGCAGTTCGGAGAGGCGCTGTACGACGCGCTGCCGTGGCCGAAGGAGCTGCTGCGCTTGCCGGGCAGCGGCCACAACGACTGGCTGCTCGCGACCGATGCCGCCTGGTGGGCCGCGGCGGTGGCGAAGTTGCTGCCGGCGCCGGCCGGGGGTTGAGGCGATGCGGGGGCGAGCGAAGCTGGATTCGTACGAGGCAGAGGTGCTGCGGGCCTGCGATTCGGGGCGTTCGAGCCAGACGCGGGAAGAGCTGAACTCCGGCATCCGCACGCGGCGGCGCGAGTAACCGCAATCGAGGATAGTGAGGTCAATGTCCGCCTGCCTGCCTTCGCTGAAGCCGCAGGAGGGGTCGGCCCGTCGCCCGCTCGTCCGCTAAAGTGTGCCGGTGGCTCCCACCATCGTTCGCGACGGACCATTCCGCCTGTTCTTCTTCTCCCGCGAGGAACCTCGGATCCACGTTCACGTGGCGCATCTGGACGGTGAGGCCAAGTTCTGGCTCACCCCCGATGTGCACCTCGCGGTCAACATCGGGCTCTCCGTGGCCCAGGTACGGCAGGCGCAGGCCGTGGTCATCGCGCACCTTCAGGAGATCGAGGATGCCTGGCGTCGCCACTTTGCAGGCTGAAGTCACGAATATCTCGGCCCACGGCTTCTGGGTGCTTCTCGGCAGCGAGGAGCTGCCGGTTCCCTACGCGCAGTTCCCCTGGTTCAAGAAGGCGACGATCGAGCAGATCGTCAACGTCGAGCGCCCGACCGAGAACCACCTGTACTGGCCGCAACTCGACGTCGACGTGTCGGTCGAGTCGCTGCGCAATCCGGATGCCTTCCCGCTCGTGTCGCGGGGCAACTGCTGACGGATTCGCCCGGGTCCCGGGTCGGGGCCGGGATCGCGATGATCACGGTCACCGGAGCCGGCCGAATCGCCCGGCCAGCAGGCGCCGCTCAGCCGAGCGTGCCGCCGCGGATGCCCACCGGCCGACCCTGCGGCTCGAGCAGCACGCCCGGGTTCATCAGGCCCTGCGGATCGAACTGCGCCTTCGCGGCCGCCAGCGCGGCGCGCAGCAGTGCCGGCACCTCGGCCTCGTAGGCGCGGCGGTGGTCGCGCCCGACCGCGTGGTGGTGCGTGCTGGTGCCGCCGTGGCGCACCACCGCCGCGTTGCACGCGGCCTTGATCTCGCGCCAGCGCGCCCAGGCGCCGGCCGGGCCGGCCTGAGTGCCGGTGGCGGCGACGACGGTGAAGTACAGCGCCGGCCCGTCGGGGTAGACGTGCGTGAAGCGGCACGACACCGGCATCGGGTGGCCGGTCACGCGCCGGATCGCGTCGCCGACTTCTTCGCGCACCGCGGCATAGAACGCATCGAAGCGGTCCCAGGTGATCGCGGTCTCGAAGGTGTCGAGGATCACGCCGTGGCGGGCGGCCTCGTCGCGCCAGTACGGCATGCGCAGGAACGCGTCGCGCCACTGGCCGGCCGCGCCCTGGCGGTGTTCGGCGGCCTCGGCGGAGTCCGCCGGCGCCATCGAGCGCTGCACCGCGTCGGCGTCGAAGCGGCCGCCGTGGTCGGCCACCAGTTCGAGCGCGCGTGCCATCCAGGCCTGCAGCGGGTGGTCGGCCGACTCGAAGCCGAGCACCAGCGTCGGGCTGCGCCGGTCGCCGACGCCGGCGAAGGCGACCTCGGCGCTGTCGAGCAGCCGGCAGTTCGCCGGCTGCAGGCCCGACTGCGCGATCGCGCGCACCGCCGCTACCGCCGGCGCCAGCGCCGCGAAGCGCACCGCCGCCGACGCGCGGTACCGCGGCCGCGGCTGCAGCCGCATCCAGGCCTGGGTGACGATGCCGAAGCTGCCTTCGGAGCCGAGCACCAGGCCGTCGACCGACGGGCCGGCGCCCGAGCCCGGCAGCCGGCGCTTCTGCACCACGCCGGCCGGCGTGACCAGGCGCGTCGCCTGGACGAAGGCGTCGATGCGCGTGGCCTGCGTCGCGTAGTGGCCGCCGGCGCGGGTGGCGATCCAGCCGCCGAGCGTGGAGAAGCGGAAGCTCTGCGGGTAGTGGCGCAGCGTCAGGCCGTGCGGGCGCAGTTGCGCTTCGAGGTCGGGGCCGTAGCAGCCGGCGTCGATCAGCGCGCTGCGGCTGGTCGGGTCGACCTGCCGCACGCGGTCGAAGCGCTCCAGGTCCACCGTGACGCTGCCGCGCCAGCCGTCGCCGACGTCGGGCTCCACGCCGCCGACGACGCTGCTGCCGCCGCCGTACGGCACCACCGCCAGCTGCTCGCGCCCGGCCCATTCGAGCACGCGGATCAGCTCGTCCTCGTCGGCCGGATACGCGACCCAGTCGGGCGCGTGCGGCACGTGGCGCATCAGCATCCGGGCCAGGTCGGCGTAGCTCTTGCCGTAGGCGTGCGACAGCCGGTCGTGCGCCAGTCCCGAGACGCAGTGCGCCAGCGCTTCGGGCCGCGGCACGCGCGGCGGCGGCAGCGCGAAGTCCTCGACGCGGGGCTCGGCCACCGCGTCGGCCACGCCGCCCGGCAGCTGCGCGAGCAGGCCCTGCACGAGCCGGCGCTCGTCGTCGCCGAGCGCTTCGTCGGCCAGGCCCCAGCCCCAGAAGCGCCGCAGCGGGCGGCGCGACAGCGTGGCCGTGCTCATGGGTTCACCTCCCGTCTGCAACGCGCGCCGACGCCGGTCGGCGCGCCCGGCGCGCCGCGGTGGGCGCCGGTGCTCAAAGCTGGGTCGCGACCGACGCGACGCGCACGACCAGCGCGCCGCGCGCCCACGGGAACTTCTCGCGCACCAGGTCGACGTACTCGCCCGCGGTGACGACCTCGCCGCTGCCGGCGATGACGCAGCCCTGGCCCGGGCTGCGCGTGCCCGCGACCCGGTGCGACGCGACCATCAGCTGGATGCGGCCGTTCGCCTTCAGGTTCTGCTCGGTGCGCTGGAAGCGGCCGACCGGAAACACCACCGTCTCGCCCGGCTCGACGATGCGCATGTAGTTGCCCCAGTGCCCCGCGAGGTGGGGGCCGTCGGGGCCTTCGGTGACGATCGCCACGTACTCGGTCGCGTCGCAGACCTCGCGGCAGACGCCTTCGATCCTTGCCATGGGAAACCTCCGGAGGGAATCGCGCCCATGCTAAGGCCGCGCCGGCCGCCTGCCGCGGGCCAGGCGACGGCCGGACGGTCTGCCCGCTTCGGCAGAATCGAAGCCCCGCTGCCGCGCCCGAGCGAAGACGACACGATGACCCCGAACTGCCCGCCCGCGCCGCCGCAGGCAGCGATCGTCGAGCGCCGCCCGCACCGGGGCGCGGCCGTGCGGCCGACGCGGGCGCTGCACGCATGACCCCGCTGCCGACCCAGGCGCGGGTGGTCGTGATCGGCGGCGGCGTGATCGGCTGCTCGGTCGCCTACCACCTCGCGCAGATGGGCTGCCGCGACGTGCTGCTGCTCGAGCGCGACCGGCTGACCAGCGGCACCACCTGGCACGCGGCCGGGCTGATGGTGACCTTCGGCTCGACTTCGGCGACCGCGACCGAGCTGCGCCGCTACTCGCGCGACCTGTACGCCCGGCTCGAGGCCGAAACCGGCCAGGCCACCGGCCTGCGCCCCTGCGGCTTCATCGAAGCCGCGGCCGATGCCGACCGGCTCGAGGAGTTCCGCCGCGTCGCGGCCTTCAACCGCCACTGCGGCGTCGACGTGCACGAGATCTCGCCGCGCGAGGTCGGCGACCTGTTCCCGCTGGCGCGCACCGACGACCTGCTCGCCGGCTTCTACGTGCCCGACGACGGCCGCGTGAACCCGGTCGACGTGACGATGGCGCTGGCCAGGGGTGCGCGGCAGCGGGGCGCGCGCCTGGTCGAAGGCGTGCCGGTGTTCGACGTGCTGCACGCGCACGGCCGCGTCACCGGCGTGCGCACCGCGGCCAGCGACGTCGCCTGCGAGGTGGTCGTCAACTGCGCCGGCATGTGGGCGCGCGAACTCGGCGCGCGTTCGGGCGTCACGATCCCGAACCAGGCGGCCGAGCACTACTACCTGATCACCGAGCCGATCGCCGGCGTCTCGCGCGACTGGCCGGTGCTCGAGGACCCGGGCGCCTACGGCTACTACCGCGAGGAGGGCGGCGGGCTGATGGTCGGCCTGTTCGAGCCCGAGGCCGCGGCCTGGGGCGTGGACGGCATTCCGCCGGCCTTCGGCTTCGGCGAGATCACGCCCGACTGGGACCGGATGGCGCCGTTCCTCGAGCGCGCGATGGGCCGCGTGCCATGCACGGCCACCGCCGGCATCCGCAAGTTCTTCTGCGGCCCGGAGAGCTTCACGCCGGACCTGAACCCGCTCGTCGGCGAGGCGCCGGAGCTGGCGAACTACTTCGTCGCCGCCGGGCTGAACAGCATCGGCATCCTCAGCGGCGGCGGCATCGGCCGCATCGTCGCGCACTGGATCGTCCACGGCCGCCCCGACGTCGACGTGAGCGCGATCCACGTCGACCGGATGCAGCCGTACCAGGCGAACCCGGCGTACCGGCGCGCGCGCGTGGCCGAGACGCTGGGCCTCGTCTACCGCTGCCACTACCCGACGCTGCGGCCGCAGACCGCGCGCGGCGCGAAGCGCAGCCCGCTGCACGACCGGCTCGCCGCGGCCGGCGCGTTCTTCCGTGACGTGAGCGGCTGGGAGGCCGCCGACTGGTACGCGCCGACTGGCGTCGAGCCGAAGGTCGAGCGGCTGTCGTGGGGCCGGCCGGACTGGTTCCCGTACTGGGCGGCCGAGCACCGCGCGGTGCGCGACAACGTCGGCCTGATCGACATGTCGTTCATGTCGAAGTTCCTGGTGCAAGGGCGCGACGCGGCCGCGGCGCTCGAGCGGCTGTCGGCGAACCGGGTCAGCGGCAGCGACGGCCGCATCACCTACACGCAGTGGCTGAATCACGACGGCCGCATCGAGGCCGACCTGACCGTGACCCAGCTCGACGACGAGCGCTTCCTCGTCGTCGCGACCGACACCGCGCACCGCCACGTGTTGGCCTGGATGCGGCGCCACTTTGCGCCCGACGCGCATGTCTTCGTCAGCGACCTGAGCGGCGCCTGGGCCCAGCTCAACCTGCAGGGGCCGCGGTCGCGCGAGTTGCTGCAGACGCTGACCAGTGCGGACCTGTCGAACGCCGCCTTCCCGTTCCGCGCCGCGCGCGAGATCGACCTCGGCTACGCACGCGTGCTCGCGGTGCGCATCACCTACGTCGGCGAACTCGGCTGGGAGCTGTACGTGCCGGCCGAGCAGGCGCTGCACGTGCACGAGTGCCTCGTCGAGGCCGGCGCTGCCTCCGGCCTCGCGCCGGTCGGCTTGAAGGCGCTGGCCAGCCTGCGGCTGGAGAAGGGCTACCGCGACTACGGCCACGACATCGACAACACCGACGATCCGTGGGAAGCCGGCCTCGGCTTCGCGCTGGCGCTGGACAAGCCCGGCGGCTTCATCGGCCGCGACGCCGCGGCCGCGCAGCACACAGCCGGGCCGCCGCGGCGGCGGCTGCTGCAGATCCAGCTGCTCGACCCCGAGCCGCTGCTGTTCCACGCCGAGGTGGTGTGGCGCGACGGCGTGCGCGTCGGCTACCTGCGCAGCGGATCCTACGGCCACACGCTCGGCGGCGCGGTGGGGCTGGCGATGATCGACGCCGGCCAGCCGCTCGACGCGGCGTGGATCGCTGCCGGGCGCTGGGAGGTCGAGGTCGGCGATCGGCGCATCGCCGCGAAGGCGTCGCTGCAGCCGCTGTACGACCCGGCGATGGCGCGCGTGCGCGGCTGAGCGCGCGGCGCGCCGCCGCCGCATGGCGCCGGGCGGGCAGAATCGGCCCGGTCGTCATCGGAGGACCCGGCATGCACCGCATCGAGTTCTTCTACTTCATCGGCAGCACCTACACGTACCTGTCGGTGTCCCGCGCCGCGGATCTTGCCGCGCGCGAAGGGGTCACGCTCGACTGGCGCCCGTTCAGCGTGCGCACGCTGATGCGCGAGCAGAAGAACATTCCGTTCGCGGACAAGCCGGTGAAGATGCGCTACATGTGGCGCGATCTCGAACGCCGGGCGGCCCGTTTCGGGGTGCCGTTCAGCGGCATTCCGCCGTATCCGATCGATGCCGCCGAACTGGCGAACCACGTCGCGACCCTTGCCGCCGGCGAGGGCTGGGGCCGCGAGTTCACGCAGGCCGCCTATCGCCGCTGGTTCCTGGACAAGCAGGATCCGGGCGCGGTCGAGAACCTGCGCAGCATCCTCGTCGCGCTCGGCCGCGACGCCGACGACTGCCTCGCGCGCGCGGCGGCGGAGCCGACGAAGCAGGCCTACCTCGCTGCGACCGACCGCGCGCGTGCGCTCGGGCTCTTCGGCTCGCCGACCTTCGTCGTCGGCGCGGAGATTTTCTGGGGCGACGACCGGCTCGAGGACGCGCTCGCCTGGTGCCGGGCGCCCGGCGCGGCCGCAGCCTGAGCAAGACCGCCGCCGATCCGGCCGCCCGACCGGCGCGGCCGG
>JAFLDG010000203.1 GCA_017302495.1 Burkholderiales bacterium | reverse complement strand
TCGTACAGGCCTTCGGCGCTGCGGGTGCCGGCCGCGCCGCGCAGGCCGTCGAGCCGATCGGCGTATCGGCCGTGCAGGCCGCGGTACTGCTCCTGCGCCAGCTCGATCCGCATCAGCGCGGCCACCGCGTCGGCGCGGCGGCTGCGCAGCAGCGGCTCGCGCAGCGACGGCCAGGCGAGCGCGGCCAGCACCGCGGCCACGGCGAGGCCGACGCTGATCTCCACCAGCGTGAACCCGGCCGCCCGCTGCCGCGCCATGGTCATGTCTGCAGCACCCGGCGCCGGCGCTGCGTGCGATCGATGAAGCGCTGCAGCGTGCGTTGCGCCTGCGGCGCCAGGTCGACGAAGGCGCAGCCCAGGCGGGCGCCGTCGCCGCCGTGCATCGCGCTCACGTGCTGCAGCCGCAGCGTCGCGTCGAAGCGGGTCGACGGCTCCAGCTCGACCTGCGCGCCGTGCAGCAGCGTACCCGGCTGCAGTTCGGGCAGGTCCGGCGGCAGCACCAGCGCGCAGCCGCCGGCGCTGAGGTCGACGATGCGCAGCAGGACCTGCATGTCGGGGATCGACGGATGGCGGAAGCGCGCCTGCGGCGGCTGCCCGGCCGGCAGCGGCAGGCGGTAGGCGTCGCGACGCTGGAAGCGCCAGAGCACGCGCGGCAGCCGCGCGCGCAGCGCGCGGTGGCCGTGGCCGCGCACCAGCACCAGCTGATCCAGCTCGAACTGCAGCTTGACCTGGTCGAGCCAGCCCACCGCGAGCGCCTCGTCGCCCTGCGCCAGGCGCTGCAGGTCCAGGCCGTCGGCATCGGCGGCGAAGCCGAGCTGGCCGTGGACCTCGTCGACCGACCAGATCTGCGTCGCCAGCGCGTCGCCCGGCGGCGAAACCAGGTTCAGCCGTACGCCCTCGTCGCGCAGCCGGCGCAGCCAGTGCAGCACCTGGAGCGGGTCGTCGAGGCGGAAGTCGGCCCAGGGGTCGGGGCCGCCCGCCTGGGTGGATGCCGCGGGGCGGAGTTCCTCGACCAAGGCCGGCCCGACACCTGAAGGCGATGCGCCGGCGGTCAGTGGATCGTCGCGCGCCGCCCGGCCAGCAGGCGGTCCAGCTCGGGCAGCCAGGGTTCGGCCAGGTGCCGGATCTCGGCGTCGTTGAGCAGGATGCGCTGCATGATGCGCGACTTCAGCCGGCTCTCGTCCGGCGGCAGCGGCTGCTCGCGCGCGGCCTGCTTGAGCCGGCTGATCAGCAGCACGCAGGCGCCTTCGAGCTTGACCACGCGGTCCCAGTCGCCAAGGCGCGCGGCTTCGAGCATGTCGGCGCTGGCCTTCTCGATCGCTTCGTAGCAGCGCAGCACCGAGGCCGGGTCCACGCTGTCCGCCGTCGTCGTGTGGTCGCTCATCGCGGGCTCCCGGGGGCGGTGTGGACCTGCGGCCCGATCGCGGCCCAGGCGTCGCGCAGCGGGCGCATCAGGCGGCGGCATTCGTCGAGCGCGGCGGCGTCGTCGTGCAGGTTGGCGTGCAGCAGGCGCAGGCTGACGTAGCCGTACAGCGCCTGCAGCCGGGCCGCCAGCGCGCCGCCCTCGGCCAGGTCCAGGTTCGCCTTCAGGCCTTCGTCGACGATGCGCACCGCGCGGTCGAGCGCGCGCACCTTCAGCGCCAGCACGCCGTCGCGCATCGCCCCGGCGGCCTGCAGCAGCGCGTCGTCGAAGCCGTCGAGCAGCATCAGCACCAGCTGGTGCGGCGTGGCGGCCGCGACGCCGGTGTCCACGCCGACCTGGCGGTAGGCGCTGGCCGGGGTGCGCCGGCTGGCGGGGGCGGGGGCGGTGACGGTGGCGAACATCGGCGGGTGGCTTGCGGCGGATGCCTGCATATCGGTCCGCGCCGACCCCGACTTGAGCGGCGCCTGCGGCGCCGTGCCCCAGAAAAAACGGCGCCTTCGGGCGCCGTTCCGGGTACCGGCCGCCGGCCGCGTCAGTTGTCGCCGGAGCGGTTGAAGGCCGCGATCTGCTGCGACACGTAGCTCGACAGGCTGGTCAGCGCCGCCATCTGCCGGTCGAGCGCGGTGTACTGCGCGCGCAGCCGCTTCTCGATCATCACGATGCGGTCCTCGAGCCGCTCCTGCCGGTCCTCGTTCAGCTCGATGCGTCGGCGCAGGCCTTCCTGCCGGGTCGCGATCGCGCCGTCGGCGCCGAGGAACTGGTCGGCCAGCTCGCGCAGCCGGGTGGCGATGCCGTCGTTCGCCGCGTCGAGCGCATCGTCGGCAGCGAACAGCTTGCGCATCTCGGCGAGGTTGGCCAGGCCGTTGTCGAGCTTGCTCTTGTCGAGCTGGATCGAGCCGTCGCTCTTGACGTCGAAGCCGACGTCGGCGAGCCGGTCGAACATCGCCGAGGCGCCGCTGCTGCCGCCCAACAGCGCGCGCATCTGCGCGCGGATCGAAACGGCCGCGCTGTCGCCCTGCAGCGTGGCGCCGGTCTTCGCCGCCGGGTCGTAGCGGGTCTTCTCGGCGATCAGCTGGTTCAGCGCGTTGTAGGCGGTGACGAAGCTGTCGATCGCCTTGCGCATCGCTTCGGTGTCGGGCTTGGCGTCGACCTGCACCGGTGCGCTGGTGGTCTTGCCGAGCGTCAGCGTCAGCCCGTCGACCACGTCCGACAGCGTGTTCGTCGGCGACGACACGGCCAGCCCGTTCAGGCTGGCGGCGGCGTTGGCCGCGGCCAGCGCCTGCGCCATCGTCAGGATGCCGGCGGAGGGGTCGAAGGCCAGCGCGGAGAGCCCCAGGCCGTCGGAGTGGTTGCCGTCGTTGTCGGTGACGGTGACGCGAAAGCCGTTCGCCTCGCCGGTACTGGCCGAGCGCAGCACCAGCCGCGCGCCGCTCGCGTCGGTCAGCACCGACGCGACGATGCCCGAGGCCGAGGCGTTGATCTTGTCGCGCAGCTGCGCCAGCGACTGCGCCGGCGGGCCGACCGTGATGTCGACCGCGGTCGCGCCGGCTTGCGGCGTGAAGCTCGTCTGCCCGGCACCCCAGGTGCCGAGTTCGATGCGCAACGTGCCTTCGCCGACCAGCGCGTCGGCCGACGCGAACACCGCCGTCGCGTTCGACTGCACCGACGCCAGCCGCTGCACCTCGACCGCGTAGCTGCCGGGCAGGGTGGTGCCGCCGGTGCTGACCGCGACCGCGCCCGGGTCGCTGCTGGTGCCGGTGGTGGCGGTCCAGGTCGATGCCCGCGTCAGCACCGCGGCCGCATCGCGCAGCGCGGCCAGCGCCGACTGCATCTGGCCGTAGGTCGACAGCCGGGTCTGCAGCGAGCTGGCTTCCTGCTGCAGCTTCGTCACCGGCGCGCGCTCGACGGCGACGAGCTGGCTGATCATCGATTCGATGTCCAGCCCGCTGCCGATGCCGATGGAGGTGATCGTCGCCATGGGAAGAGTCCGGGTCGCGTTCGGGCTTTCGGCAGCGCGCGCGCCGACTTGAGGCTACGGAAACGGCGAAACCCGCCCGGGCCGCGGGCCGGGGCGGGTGCAGCCGGCCGCAGCGTGATCAATTGCGCAGCAGTTGCAGCACCTGCTGCGGCAGCTGGTTCGCCTGCGCGACCATCGCCGTGCCGGCCTGCTGCAGGATCTGCGCGCGCGACAGGTTCGCGGTCTCGGCCGCGAAGTCGGCGTCCATGATCCGGCCGCGCGCGGCGGACTGGTTCTCGGCCGAGATCTGCAGGTTCTGGATCGTCATCGAGAAGCGGCTCATTGCCGCGCCGTAGGTGGCGCGGCTGGTGCTGATCGCGTCCAGCTTGCCGTCGATGTCGGCGACCGCGGTCGAGGCCGCGGCCGCGGTCGAGACGCCGCCGGTGACCGTGGTGATCGCGGTCGTCGTGATCGTCAGCGTGTCGCCGTTGTTCGGGCCGACCTGGAACACGTTCGAGGTCGCGCCGGTGGTGCTGATGATCGCCGCGCCGTTGAACTTGGTCTGGCGCGCGATCCGGTCGACTTCCTGCGACAGCTGCTGGAACTCGGCGTCGAGGTTGAGCCGGTCGCCGGCGCTGTTGCTGCCGTTCTGCGCCTGGATCGCCAGCTCGCGCATGCGCTGCAGCGCGTCGGTGATCGTGGCCAGCGCGCCTTCGGCGGTCTGCGCGAGCGAGATGCCGTCGTTGGCGTTGCGGATCGCGACGTTCATGCCGCGGATCTGCGCGTTCATCCGGTCGGCGATCGCCAGGCCGGCGGCGTCGTCCTTCGCCGAATTCACGCGCAGGCCCGAGGACAGCCGCTCCATCGAGGTCGCCAGCGACGTCTGCGAGGTGTTCAGGTTGCGCTGCGCGTTCAGCGAAGAGATGTTGGTGTTGATCGTCTGCGGCATGGCGGAGCACTCCTAGGGCCTCGGGGGCGTTGCGCCGGGTCCGCTTGGTCCATGCGGAGCTCGTCCGGCTGCAATGCATTCTTCGGCAGCGGGGTGTGATCGGGTCCGCCGAAAAGCGCGGGCAAGGCCGGCCAATCCACGCGACGGCGACGCGGCCGCGCGGCCGCCTCGCCCCGCGAACCGGGGGCCCGATCACCCCAGCGCTGGGGTGAATGCGCGCGGCGGCGATGCCTAGACTGCTTTCGACGCCTTGGTTGGGACCGCGGGCCCAGTGCCCGCTCGACCGGATCGCTGCGAGCGGCGCGCTCGTGCGCGGGCCGGCGCCCCGCCCCGCGAGCGTCTGGATCGAGGAGAACAAGACATGTCGAAGGCAATCGCGGCCATCCTGTCGTGGTTGGCGCTGGTCGTCTGCCCGCTGCCTGCTTCGGCGGCGCCGACGATCACGGCCGGGTCGGCCACCGTCGGTGTCGGCGACACGTTCACGATCCAGGTTTCGATCACCGGAGCCGAAGGCTTGTCGACCTGGCAGTTCGATCTCGGGTTCGACCCCCTGATCCTGCAGGCCAACTCGGTCAGTCAGGGGGGGCAACCTCTGCTCTCTGAGGGATTCCTGCTTAACGGGCTGATCGATGATCTTGCCGGTTCGAATCCGTCAGATATGGACGTGCTGGCGGAGATCGAGTTCACGGCGCTCGCCGCTGGCACCTCGGCGCTTGCGTTATCGGATGTTCTGTTCGATGGTTCCCTGATGAAGACCACCATCTTCGACGGCACTGTCACGGTGAACGGACAGGTCCCCGAGCCCGGCACGCTGGCGCTCGTGGTGCTGGCCTCCGGCGTCCTGGCGCTTCGGCGACGGCAATACAGGATGGGCGGGCCCGAAGCGGCGCGTCGACTGATCGGCTGAAGCCGGCGCAGCAGGTGGAAGGCCCTGCCGTGGTTGCGCTTCGCAGCGGGCAGGGCGGCCGGCCGGCAGGGCCGGCGGAGCAAGGTGGAGCAGCGCACGACAAACGAAGGAGACCAAGATGAACGCATCGATGATCAAGCCGCTCGGAGCCTTGGCGGCCAGCCTGCTCGCCGTGATCGCCGCACCCGCCGCGGCACAAGTCTCGACCACCGCCAACGGGCCGTACTACGCCACGCCGTCGTGGGACCAGAAGCTCACGACGAACCGCTTCGTCGTCCTCGCCAACTGGAACGGCGAGGCCGCTCTCGACCGCGAAACGGGCCTGGTGTGGCAGGTGACACCAGGCATCGGATCCCCGTACGGCAGCGACAGCAACTGGTATGGCGCAACGTTGAACTGCGTGGGCGTCGGCACCGGCGGGCGCTACGGCTGGCGGCTGCCCACGTACCACGAGATCAGTTCGCTGGCTGACGCATCGGGGGCTCTGCCCGCCGGGCATCCGTTTCAGGTCGGCTCTCGTCAGCTCTTCTGGTCGACCACGATCTATCCCGGTAACGCGAGCCTCGCGTTCGTGCGCAACATCGTGGCGCCGACGCTTCTCTTCGACGACCGAGTGGCTGCATCGGCCAACGTCTGGTGCGTGCGCGGCGGGCAGGGCGTGAACTCGAACTGGTAGCGGACTCCATCGCGAGATCTCGAGGCAGGGGTGCGGCCCGTCCCGCACGAGCAACGAGGACAGCGAAGATGACGACGATGAATCGCAAGACAGTGGCCCTCGCGGCGGTGTTCGGTGCCGTCCTCACGGCCGGACCGGCGACCGCTTTCGCGCAACTCTCCACCGCGGCCAACGGCCCGTACTACGCCACGCCGTCGTGGGACCAGAAGCTGACGACGAACCGCTTCGTGATCCTGGCGAACTGGAACAGCGAGGCCGTGCTGGACCGGGAGACCGGCCTGGTCTGGGAGAAGAAGCCGAAAGACTCTCTCGCTGACCTGTCCTTCTCGGCTCTCAGCTGTCACCTCACGAGTACCGGGGGCCGCAGAGGCTGGCGGTTGCCGCGGGCCGAGGAACTGAGCAGCCTGCTGCAGCCGGATGCCAGCGGCATGGCGACGCTTCCCGACGGTCACCCGTTCGAGGAGGTCCGGACGTACTCGGGAGCTTCCTACTGGTCGGCCACGCGCTCGCTCGCGTCGACGTCGGCGATGTGGGTCGTGAGCTTCCGCAACGGCGCCGGTGGCCCGTCCTCAGCTGCCAGTCATCACTTCTGGTGCGTGCGCGGCGGACAAGGCGCCGACGCGCAGTGAGGGGGGCGCTCGCTTGACGGGATGATCCGGCAGGATCGCCGCCGCCTGGCGGTTCACGCCGCCCGCGGCGCCAGCAGCAGCCGGTGCAGCAGTTCCTCGCGGCTGCGCGCGCCGAGCTTGGCGAAGATCACGCGCGCGTAGCTGATCGCCGTCTGTTCGGAAATGCCCATTCGCGCGCCGGCCGCGGCATAGCTGCCGCCCGCGACCAGCAGCAGGCACAGCTCGTGCTGGCGCGGCGACAGCGCGCTGCGCTCCAGCGCGGCGTCCACCGCCACCGGCAGCGGCACCTCGTGTTCGAGCGCGATGCCGACCAGCGGCGCGCCGTCGCCGTGCACCGGCTGCAGCCGCTGCGCGCGCAGCGTGAACCGCCCCCACGGGCTGCGCAGGCGCAGCGTCGTCGCCTGCCGCGGGTCGGCCGGCAGCGCCGCGCAGATCGAGCCGAGCTGCGCGGTCACGCCCGCATCCGCCGTGGCGCAGCCGCGCCCGCAGGAGCGGTGGTTCAGGCACGGGTGCAGCGCCAGCGCGAGCCGCAGCCGCGCATCCGCGCCGGCGTGCCGGATCTCGCCGTCCAGGCCGACCACCGCGAAGTCCGGCGGCGATGCCGCCGCACGCTCGCCGTCGTACGTGGGCGGCCCGCCGCACGCGCGGGCGAACAGCGGCAGCAGCGCCGTGACGGTCTCGAGGTCCTCCGGCGCGAAGTCCGGGTCGCGCGGGCCGCGATACAGCACCAGCACGCCCAGCGGCCGCCGGCCGTCGTCGACGACCGCCTCGAGCGCGTGGTGGATGCCGCGCGGCTGCCAGGCGCGGCGATAGGCCTCGGAGTCATGGAACCGCGGCGGCAGCGGCGTCCGCCGCACGGCCCGGCGGCCCGAGCCGAAGACCCGGTGCGTCGGCAGCGTCGGCGCGCCGCGCGCCCCGTGCTGCAGGTCGGCGCTCAGGCGGGCGACCTCGGGCAGGTAGGGCGGTTCGCCGAACCAGCCGCTGGGCCGGCCGTCGGCGTCGACCCAGTG
>JAFLDG010000202.1 GCA_017302495.1 Burkholderiales bacterium | reverse complement strand
GGGCCGCGCCGGCGGTGCGCGCCGGCGTCGCGCCGGGCGGCTGAGGCCGAGGCGGACTGCCCGCGACGCCGTACACGGGAAGCGAGCGCATGAGCACCATCGATCCGCACCGCGCGCTGACGCACGAGGCGATGGCGATCGTGCTCGCCGGCGGCCGCGGCAGCCGGCTGCGCGGGCTGACCGACCACCGCGCCAAGCCGGCGGTGCCCTTTGCCGGCACGATGCGCATCGTCGACTTCGCGCTCGGCAACTGCGTCAACTCGGGGCTGCGGCGGATCGCGGTGCTCACGCAGTACAAGGCGCAGAGCCTGATCCGCCATGTCGAGCGCAGCTGGGGCTTCCTCGAGCCGAGCCTCGGCGAGTACGTCGACATCGTGCCCGCGCAGCAGCAGGTCGACGAACGCTGGTACAGCGGCACCGCCAATGCCGTGTTCCAGAACGTCGACATCCTGTGCGAGACGCTGCCGCGGCACGTGGTGATCCTCGGCGGCGACCATGTCTACAAGATGGACTACGGCGTGATGCTCGCCGAACACGTCGAGCGCGGCGCCGCGCTGAGCGTCGCCTGCCTCGAGGTCGGCCGCGAGGAGGCGAGCGGCTTCGGCGTGATGGCCGTCGACGCCGCCGGCCGCGTCACCGCCTTCGACGAGAAGCCGGCGCAGCCGGCCGCGCTGCCCGGCCGGCCCGGCCGGTCGCTGGCGAGCATGGGCATCTACGTCTTCGACACCGACTTCCTGATCGAGCAGCTGCGCCTCGACGCCGCCGACGCCGCGTCGAGCCACGACTTCGGCCGCGACCTGATCCCGAAGCTGATCGGCACGGGGCGTGTCTTCGCGCACCGCTTCGAGACCAGCTGCGTCAACCTGGTCGGCGACCGGCCGTACTGGCGCGACGTCGGCACGCTCGACGCGTACTGGGAGGCGAACCTCGACCTGACCCACGTCGTGCCCGAGCTGAACCTGTACGACGAAGCCTGGCCGATGCTCGGCCGGCAGCCGCACCGGCCGCCGGCGAAGTTCGTCTTCGACGACCCCGGCCGGCGCGGCGTGGCGATCGACTCGCTCGTCTCCGGCGGCTGCATCGTCAGCGGTGCGCGCGTGCGCCGGTCGATCCTGTTCTACAACGTCCGCGTCGGCGACGGCAGCCTGGTCGAGGACTCGGTCGTGCTGCCCGATGTGGTGCTCGGCCGCCGCGTGACGCTGAACCGCGCGATCGTCGACAAGGGCTGCGTGCTGCCCGACGGCTTCGCCGCCGGCGTCGACCCGGCGCGCGACCGCGAGCGCTTCGACGTCACCGAACGCGGCATCGTGCTGATCACGCCGCAGATGCTGGCCAAAGCGGCGCCCTGAGCGGCCCGCGGCGCCGCCGCCACCGGCGGCCTTGACCGAGCGCAACCCCGGCCGCCGGCGCCTGCCGGAACATGCCCGGCTTCACGAACGCGAGGATTCCCATGGCCGAGAGCCCGAAGTACGTCTACCTGTTCGGCCGCGCGCGCACCGACGGTGCGGCCGCGATGAAGAACCTGCTCGGCGGCAAGGGCGCGAACCTGGCCGAGATGTGCCGGCTCGGCATCACGGTGCCGCCGGGTTTCACCGTCACCACCGAGGCCTGCACCGTCTACACGAAGCAGGGGCGCGAGGCGGCGCTGGCACTGATCGACGCCGAGGTGCGCGCCGGCGTCGCCGCGATCGAGGCCGAGATGGGCAAGCGCTTCGGCGACGCGGCCGACCCGCTGCTGCTCTCCGTGCGCTCGGGCGCACGCGCGTCGATGCCGGGCATGATGGACACGATCCTGAACCTGGGCCTGAACGACGTGGCCGTCGAGGGCCTGGCGCGCCGCGCCGGCAACGAGCGCTTCGCGTGGGACAGCTACCGCCGCTTCATCCAGATGTACGGCGACGTGGTGATGGGGCTCAAGCCCGCCCGCAAGGACGAGCACGACCCGTTCGAGGTCGTGATCGACGCGCTGAAGGCGCAGCGCGGCGTGAAGCTCGATACCGAACTCGACGCCGCCGACCTGAAGGAGCTGGTCGCGCGCTTCAAGGGCCTGATCCGCTCCCGCATCGGGCAGGACTTCCCGTCCGACCCGTGGGCGCAGCTGTGGGGCTCGATCACCGCGGTCTTCGACAGCTGGAACAACGAGCGTGCGCGCGTCTACCGCGAGCTGAACGACATCCCCGAGAGCTGGGGCACGGCGGTCAACGTGCAGGCGATGGTCTTCGGCAACCTCGGCGAATCGAGCGCGACCGGCGTCGCCTTCACCCGCGACGCGGCCACCGGCGAGGACCTGTTCAACGGCGAGTTCCTGGTCAACGCGCAGGGCGAGGACGTGGTCGCCGGCATCCGCACGCCGCAGCAGGTGACGCTGATCGGCTCGCGCCGCTGGGCCGAGCTGGCGCAGGTGGGCGAGGACGAGCGCCGCGCGCGCTACCCGTCGCTGGAGGAGCTGATGCCCGAGATCTACGGCCAGTTGCTGCAGGCCGAGACCGCGCTCGAGAACCACTTCAAGGACATGCAGGACCTGGAGTTCACGATCCAGGAGGGGCGGCTGTGGATGCTGCAGACGCGCAACGGCAAGCGCACCGGCACGGCGATGGTGCGGATCGCGATGGAGATGCTCGAGCAGGGCATGATCGACGAGAAGACGGCGCTGCTGCGCGTGGCGCCCGAGCGGCTGAACGACCTGCTGCACCCGATCTTCGACCCCGCGGCGCAGAAGGAGGCCGAGGTCATCGCGCGCGGCCTGCCGGCTTCTCCGGGCGCGGCCAGCGGGCAGATCGTGTTCTTCGCCGACGAGGCCGACGCCTGGGCCAAGCGCGGCAAGGCGGTGATCCTGGTGCGGCAGGAAACCTCGCCCGAAGACCTGCGCGGCATGAGCGTGGCCAAGGGCATCCTCACCGTGCGCGGCGGCATGACCAGCCACGCGGCGGTGGTGGCGCGCGGCATGGGCAAGTGCTGCGTGTCGGGCGCCGGCGCGGTGCACGTGGACATCAAGGCGCGCACCTTCAGCGTCGGCAGCCGCAGCTGGAGCGAAGGCGACTGGATCTCGCTCGACGGCTCCACCGGCGAGGTCTACGACGGCCGCATCGCGACCCGCGACGCGGAACTCTCCGGCGACTTCGGCAAGCTGATGCAGCTGGCCGACAAGTACAAGCGGCTCGAGGTGCGGACCAACGCCGACACCCCGGCCGACGCGCGCGTGGCGCGCGGCTTCGGCGCCACCGGCATCGGCCTGACGCGCACCGAGCACATGTTCTTCGAGGGCGAACGCATCGTGCCGATGCGCGAGATGATCCTGGCCGAGGACGAAGCCGGCCGCCGCCGCGCGCTGGCCAAGCTGCTGCCGATCCAGCGCGCCGACTTCGAGGGCCTGTTCCGCGAGATGAGCGGGCTGCCGGTGACGATCCGCCTGCTCGACCCGCCGCTGCACGAGTTCGTGCCGCACGACGAGGCCGGCCAGCGCCAGATGGCCGAGCAGATGGGCGTGCCGGTGGGCCGCATCCGGCTGCGGGTGGAGGAGCTGCACGAGTTCAACCCGATGCTCGGCCACCGCGGCTGCCGGCTCGGCATCACCTACCCCGAGATCACCGAGATGCAGACCCGCGCGATCGTCGAGGCCGCGCTCGACGCGCGCGCCGCCGGTGCACAGGTGACCTGCGAGATCATGGTGCCGCTGATCGGCACCGTGCGCGAGCTGCAGGCGCAGGCGGCGGTGATCCGCCGCACCGCGGAGGAAGTGTTCGCGCGCCGCGGCGAGCGCATCGACTACATGGTCGGCACGATGATCGAGACGCCGCGCGCCGCGCTGGTGGCCGACAGCATCGCGCACGACGCCGAGTTCTTCAGCTTCGGCACGAACGACCTGACGCAGATGACGCTCGGCTTCTCGCGCGACGACGCCGGCAAGTTCCTGCCGGTGTACCTGAAGGCCGGCATCTACGAGCAGGACCCGTTCCGCTCGATCGACCAGAAGGGCGTGGGCCTGCTGGTGGCGCAGGCGGTGAAGGCCGGCAAGGCGGCGCGGCCCGACCTGGAGGTCGGCATCTGCGGCGAGCACGGCGGCGACCCGGCGTCGGTGGCCTTCTTCCACCGCGCGGGGCTGGACTACGTGAGCTGCAGCCCGTTCCGGGTGCCGATCGCGCGGTTGGCGGCGGCGCAGGCGGCGGTGGAGGGGTAGTGTGGGTGCGGAGCGAGACAGTTGCGGGCGCTCCGTCAGTAAGCAAGCTGCGATCGGTGCTTGCGCCAAGATTCGGCTATGAGCGGCAGGCCCGCGCCACTATTCGGATACGAGCGCCTGTCGTCCGACATTCAAGTTAGGCCTCACGATGAATTTCCCCGACGATCTCAAGAGGACTATCACGCCCACGCTCTCCGCGAAGGCTACCTCGCTTGGATTTCCGGAGCCAGTCGAAACGTCGGGTTTGCGATCCGTTGCGCACTTGTTTGGCGCTGGCAAGCCTCGGTGCGGGATCTACTTCTTGGCTCTTCCCGATAGTCGCAGCTACATAGGTCAAGCGGTGGACGTGGTCCGACGGTTCAGTCAACATGTTCGTGCGCATGGCGTGATTGAAGCCTTCTCCTTCCTTCACGTGGCGCGCGGCAGGCTTGACGTCGTGGAGCGTGAGTTCATCTACAAGGCTGAGACGGCTGGATTGATTCTCGTCAACGTCGATCACGTTGCCGATGTCGTCGGCGAGTCGGATCTGAACGACCTTCTGACGGATGAGCAGCTCCAAAGTTGGAGTGCCAGTCCCTACGAGGAGAACTTGAACGACCTTGAGTCCAAACCGATCAAGCTGTCGAGCAGTCAGCACTCTCGCTACGAGCGCAACGTGAAGCAGTTTTGTAGGCATCCTCTTGCCAAGGTTGCAGCCCTTGAACTCTTTCTCTATCTTGATTCCTGCATTCCGTATCCAAGACTCACCGAGTACACGTTCTGGTCCGTGAGTTGCATGCCATCAACGAACAAGACTACATGGCCGCGCCTGCTCTGCGTAAGCGCAGGCGTAATGGAGCTCTTCTGCATCGGGACCCACAAGGACCCCAGCTTTTCGTTTGCAACATGGGGCTTCATCAATGTCGCATCTGACGTGCTGCTGGGCGCCTACGGTACAAAGGAGAAGTTCCTGGATGCGTATCCTCAAGTCGAACTCCGGGCTGCGAGCTACCGAGATGCAGGCCAGCAAGCGTCTTCCCTGTTCGCACAGTCGCAGCTTGACATGTTGGCAATGCTTGAGGACCCTGCAGTAACACGTGCGGCTGCAGTGCTGGCGATGCGGATAATGCGTAAACGCTCGACCATCTACTTCAAGTTTCACTGCCCGCAGTTGGTCGATCTTGCACTTCAGCACCGCGACGGGAGCGAGGAGGATCTGGATTCGGCGATTGACTCAGAGCTGAATGCCTTCTGTGACGCCGTCAAAGAGCGGTTCCCAGAGGCTCTTGAGCAGGTTCGGCGATCAGACAGTGAGACCTAACATGGCGCTGCAGCCGATGCGCTACGGCGTGCCGTCACTCGCAGCCGGCAATTCGGCCATCGGGTGTCGGCCGCTCCTGACTATGCCCCCGTCACGCAAAGTCCCAATTGAACTTCCCAGCGTTGCCGAGAGCCGGAGAATCACTGCCGCCGCCAGGAGGGATCCGGACGCCCAGTCGCTAGCCGACGCCCAGCTGAAGGCGATGGCTCCTGTGCGCGCTGTCCGTGGCAGGCCCAGGTCCGAGAGCAAGAAGTTGCTCGTCTCCGTCCGGTACAGCCCAGAGGCCCTGGCGTACTTCAGGTCCACCGGCGAAGGATGGCAGGCTCATTAATCTCATAAAGGGACTCTTGGGGGCCTTCCGCAACACGACTGCACACGCACCAAAGATCCACTGGAACGTTTCGGAGCAAGACGCCCTGCACATCCTCACAACCGTCTCGCTAGTGCACAGGCGCCTTGACGCGGCAGTCTGCACGCACATCCCGTGAAGCGCTCGAATCTAAAGACCTCATAGCCAACGGTCCAACGGTCGTGCTCGCCCACCCGCACCGAAGTCCGTCATTGCCGTACACTTGCGGCGTGCTGACGATTGTCGAGACGCCTACGTTCATCACGGAAGCTGCCCGCGTGTGGTCGGAGGAAGAGCGGCTCGAGTTCTTCGCATGGATCGCCACGGAGCCTGAGGCAGGTGTCGTGGTTCGCGGCAGCGGCGGCTGTCGAAAGGTCCGCTGGTCACGCCCCGGTACCGGCAAGTCCGGTGGGGTACGGGTCATTTACTTCACTCGGCTCGCGGCTGGCGAGTTGTGGATGCTGCTCATCTATCCGAAGGCGGAGAAGGACGACATCCCGGCCTACCTGCTGAAGGCCATTCGAGAAGAGCTGGAACATGGCTAGTCGAAAGAGTGCCGCGCCCGCGAGCGCCGGCGAGGTCCTCGGCCGCATGCTGCTTCAGTCCGTGCGGGAGATGAAGGCGGGGGTACGTGCCCGGGAGACCAAGATCGAGGTCAACGCGGTCGTGCAGGCTCGCCAGAAGACCGGAATGTCCCAGGCGCAGTTTGCCGAGGCGTTGCACATCTCCAAGCGGACTCTTCAAGAATGGGAGCAAGGTCGCCGTTCACCCTCGGGCGCCGCCCAGGCGCTCATCCGTATCGCGGAGCGGCATCCGGAAGTCGTCCGTGAAGTGTTGGCGTAGCGGGGGGTCAGCCCTTCTGCAAGGGCTTCCCGAAGCGCCCGTCCGGGCTCCATTCGTTCCACGGGGTCGGGCACGATCGCCGGTCGCTTCGCATCGGGCTTGACGCCGACGTGACCCAGGGCTAAGCCCTGCTCGCGCGTCATCACCGCCCGGAGGATGCGAGCGTTCTTGTTGGCCATGGCCACGCAGGCCCCACGGTAGACTACTGCCCCGATCCAGGCGCATGGAGAACGGCATGTCATCGCGGTTCGTCACTGTCGATCCTGAGATTCACAGCGGAACGCCTGTGTTCGCCGGCACGCGAGTGCCGATCAAGACGCTGTTCGATCACCTGGAAGCCGGCGATTCGCTGGAGGTCTTCCTGGACGACTTTCCCTCCGTGAGTCGCGAACTTGCTGTCGCCGTACTGGAGGAAGCGCAGGCCGCACTGGTTCCTGATGCGCATCCTGCCTGACGAGGATCTCCCGCGTCGCCTGGGTCCGCTGCTGACCGGTCACGAGACGACGACCGTTCAACGCGCCGGGTGGTCAGGCATCAAAAAAACGGGCGACTTCTCGGACTTGCGGCAACCAAGTTCAATGTGCTCCTCACCATGGACGGGAAGCTCGAGTTTCAGCAGAACCTGGCAACGCTGCCCGTGGCGGTCTTGGTCGTGGAGGCCGTCAGCAATCGCATGGAGCATCTGGTCCCGCTGGTTCCCAAGATCCTCCGGGAGCTGAACCACATCCCGCCCAGGATGCTGCGCAGAGTTGCCGTCCAAGCTCCTGGCGCGAAGCGGACTCTTCAAGAATGGGAGCAGGGTCGCCGCTTGTCAGCGACCGGCGTAATCAGGCCACTTCGGAGTCGGCGTAATCCGGCCAGCTGAGGGCCGGCGACGACGACGGCGGAGTCGGCATATACCGGCCACGCCGGAGTCGGCGTAATCCGGCCAGAGCG
>JAFLDG010000201.1 GCA_017302495.1 Burkholderiales bacterium | reverse complement strand
GGCGCGCGCCGCTCTGGGCCGCGACCGCCGCGTCGGCGCTGGCCTGCGCCGCGGTCGCGGCGCTCGTGCCGCGCACGATCGACGCGCCCGGCGCGTCCTTCGCCGGGCTCGGCGCGCTGCTGCGCCGGGGCGAGGTGCTGTCGGTGCTCGGCACCACGCTGCTGTACTTCGGCGCGATCTTCGCGGTGTTCTCGTACATCGGGCCGGTGCTGCGCGCGCTCGGCTCGGTGAGCGATGCGACGCTGTCGGTGACGCTGATGTTCTTCGGCTGCGCGGGCGTCGCCGGCACGCTCGTCGGCGGCTGGGCCGCGGACCGCTTCGGCGCGCTGCCGTCGCTGCGCGTGCTGCTCGGCACCTTCACGCTGACGCTGGCCGTCGTGCCGCTGACCGAGGGCCGCTACGCGCCGATGCTCGCCGCGTTCATGGTCTGGGGCGTCTGCGGCTTCGGCCTGATGGCGCCGCAGCAGATGCGGCTGGTCGCGGTCGACCTGCCGCGCAGCCCGCTGCTGCTGTCGCTGAACAGCTCGATGATGTACTTCGGCATGGCGCTCGGCGCCGCGGTCGGTGGTGCGCTGCTGCCGATCGCGGGTTTCGCGCGGCTGGCGTGGGTCGGCGCGCCGCTGGCCTTGGCCGCGTTCGCGCTGCTGCTGCGGGCCGGGTCGCGGCGCGCCGGCGGGCCCGCGGCGGCCTGAAGCGGCGGGCCGCCGTCCCGGGCCCGATGCCCCGCGGGCAGCCGTCGGCGTGACGCGTGTTTTCACGACGGGTCGAAAAAACTCGCGAGTTTTTTCTGATGCCCATAAAATCGCTCGCGTGTCCGCCACCCCGTTCCCGCCCGCCGACGACGACCGCCGCTTCGCCGCGGCGGCGCCGCCGGCGCGCTACCTGCGCGCGCAGATCGACGAGGACCTGCGCGCCAAGATGGTGTTCCTGGGCGGGCCGCGCCAGGTCGGCAAGACCTCGCTCGCGCGCTCGCTGCTCGCCGACCCGGCAGCCGAACTCAACTACGACGTGGCCGAGCAGCGCGACGCGATCCTCGCGCGCCGGCTGCCGAGCGGCGACACCTGGTTCTTCGACGAGATCCACAAGTACCGTGGCTGGCGCAACTACCTGAAGGGCCTGGTCGACGCGCAGTCGCGCGCCGGGGCCGTGCGCCGGCGCATCCTCGTCACCGGCTCGGCGCGGCTGGACTTCTACCGCTTCGGCGGCGATTCGCTGCAGGGCCGCTACTTCTACCTGCGGCTGCACCCGTTCTCGCTGGCCGAGCTCGGCGGCGATGCCGATGCGCTGCCCGCGCTGCTGGCGCTGGGCGGCTTCCCGGAGCCGTTCCTTTCGGGCAGCGAGCGCTTCGCGCGCCGCTGGACCATCGCCTACCGCGAGCGCCTGATCCGCGAGGAACTCGCCAGCCTCGAGACGGTGAGCGACCTCGGCCGGCTGGAGCTGCTCGCCGGCGCGCTGCCGGCGCGGGTGGGCAGCCCGCTGTCGCTGAACGCGCTGCGCGAGGACCTTCAGGTCTCGCACCAGACGGTCGCGCGCTGGGCCGACATGCTCGAGCGCGTGTACGGCATCTTCCGCATCGCGCCCTTCGGCGCGCCGCGGCTGCGGGCGGTGAAGAAGGAGCGCAAGCACTACCACTACGACTGGTCGGTGGTGCAGGACCCGGGCGCGCGCTTCGAGAACCTGGTGGCGAGCCATCTGCTGAAGTGGGCCGAACACCAGGTCGACACGCAGGGGCGCGAGGTGGAGCTGCGCTACTTCCGCGACATCGACCGGCGCGAGGTCGACTTCGTGCTGGTGCAGCGCGGCGGCGCGCCGATCGCCTTCGTCGAGTGCAAGCTCGGCGACGAGCCGGTCGCGCCGGGGCTGCGCTACCTGAAGGCGCGCTTCCCGGAGGTCATCGCCTGGCAGGTCTCGGCCTTCGGCCAGCGCGACTACGTCAGCCCCGAGGGCATACGGGTGGCGCCGGCGGTGCGGCTGTTGAGCGACCTGGTCTGACGCCCCGCGCTGTGGCGGCCGCGGCGTCCGCGGGCAGCGCACACGCCGTGGTCGCGGCTTGGCGCTGCACCGCGGCACAATCGGGATCCCCTGAGCTGCCGTCGAGCCGAGCGATGAAGTCCATTGCCCGCCACACACTCGCGTCCTGTGTCGTCGCGGCCGCCGCTGCCCTCGGCGCGGCCGCACCCGAAGTCCGCGCCGCCGACGCCGGCACGCCCGACAAGGCAGCACTTCAGAAGGCCTTCCCGGCCAAGCCGCCGTACTCGCCGTACGCGGACCGCAGCTACCCGACCCAGGTGTTCTTCGGCGATACCCATCTGCACACCGCGTTCTCGATGGACGCCGGCGCCTTCGGCGCGCGGCTGACGCCGCGCGACGCCTACCGCTTCGCGCGTGGCGAGCAGATCAACTCGAACACCGGCCAGCCGGTGAAGCTGTCGCGGCCGCTGGACTTCCTGGTCGTCGCCGATCACTCCGACGGCATGGGCTTCTTCCCGCTGCTGATGAGCGGCGACCCGGAGCTGCTGGCGCAGCCGCAGGGGCGCCGCTGGTACGACCAGATCCGCGGCGGCCAGGGCGCGGAAGCCGCACTCGACATCATCCGTTCGTTCGGCCGCGGCGAGATGCCGAAGGGCTTCCCGCAGCCCGGCACGCCGGCGTATCGCAACGCCTGGGTGGAGACGATCAAGGCCGCCGAGGCCTACAACGAGCCCGGCCGCTTCACCGCGTTCATCGGCTACGAGTGGACTTCCAACACCGGCGGCAACAACCTGCACCGCAACATCATCTTCCGCGGCAACGGCACGCAGGCGGCGCTGGTCGAGCCGTTCACGACGCTGCCGCCGGCCGGCAGCGACAACCCCGAGCAGCTGTGGAGCTGGATGGCGATGGCGCAGGCCAAGACCGGCAGCGAGCTGCTGGCCATCGCGCACAACGGCAACCTGAGCAACGGCCTGATGTTCCCGACGGTCGAGGCCTTCGGCAAGAAACTCGACGGCACCTACGCCAGGACCCGCGCGCAATGGGAGCGCCTGTACGAGGTGACGCAGACCAAGGGCACCGGCGAGACGCATCCGCTGCTGTCGCCGAACGACGAGTTCGCCGCCTTCGAGATCTGGGACAAGGGCAACCTCGACCTGACGGTGGCGAAGAAGCCGGAGATGCTGCCGCACGAGTACGCCCGCGCGGCGCTGACGAACGGCCTGGTGCTGCAGGGCCAGCTCGGCACGAACCCGTACCAGTTCGGGCTGATCGGCAGCAGCGACGCGCACACCGGCCTGGCCGCAATGGGCGAAGACAACTTCTTCGGCAAGACCGTGCCGCAGGAGCCGAGCCCGGAGCGGTTGACCAAGGTGTTCGCGGCGAACATGGCCAACGGCCTGAAGATCATGGACTGGGAGACCGGCGCCTCGGGGTACGCCGCGGTCTGGGCCGCCGCGAACACGCGCGAAGCGATCTTCGACGCGATGAAGCGGCGCGAGACCTACGCCACCACCGGCTCGCGCATGATCGTTCGCTTCTTCGGCGGCTGGGACTTCGCGCCGGCCGACGCAGCGCACCGCCTGCCGGCCCAGGTCGGCTACACCAAGGGCGTGCCGATGGGCGCCGAGTTGTCGCGCGCGCCGAACGGCAAGGCGCCGACCTTTCTCGTCGCCGCGCTGAAGGACCCCTACGGCGCCAACCTGGACCGCATCCAGGTGGTCAAGGGCTGGGTCGACAAGGACGGCAAGGCGCAGGAGCGCATCTACGACGCTGCGGTCTCGGGCGGCCGCACGATCGGCGCCGACGGCCGCGCGCGGGCCCCGGTGGGCAACACGGTCGACCTCGCCAGCGCGAGCTGGACCAACACCATCGGCGCGCCCGAGCTGATCGCGGCCTGGAAGGACCCGGACTTCGACCCGCGCCGGCCGGCCTTGTACTACCTGCGCGTGCTCGAGATCCCGACGCCGCGCTGGACCGCCTACGACGCGGCCCGCTTCGGCAACCAGCCGCTGCCCGGCACGACGATGACGCTGCAGGAACGCGCCTACACCTCGCCGATCTGGTATTCGCCGTCATGAGCGCCCGCGGCGCCGGACCCGCGCCCTGCCCGCCGGCGCAGGGGGCCGGCCGGCTGGCGCCGCGGCCCGGGCACGACGGCGCGTAGGCCGCCCCGACCCTTCCCCGCCCGGCGCGTGGCCCCAGCGCCCAGCGGTACGCCCCGTTCAGCACGCCGCTCCCGATGATCGCCAGACTGCTGCGCGAACCGCTGCTGCAATTCCTGCTGCTCGGCGCCCTGCTGTTCGTCGCCTTCGACCTCGTCGGCGGCAAACGCAGCGCGTCCGCCGGCACCGTCGTCGTCGACGAACAGGTCGTTGCCGCCATTGGCGAGCGCTTCGCCGCGACCTGGCAGCGCCCGCCGACGGCCGACGAGCTGCAGGGCCTGGTCGAGCAGTGGGTGCGCGACGAAATCGCCTACCGCGAGGGCCTGGCACTCGGCCTCGATCGCGACGACACGATCGTGCGCCGCCGCGTGCGCCAGAAGCTGGACGTGCTGGCCGAGGAGTCGGTGCGCGCCGCGCCGCCCACCGATGCCGAGCTGCAGGCCTTCCTGGCGGCGCAGCCGGGTCGCTACGCCGCGCCGCCCGCGATCGCGTTCGAGCAGGTCGTCGTCGAGGTGCCGCCCGGTGCCGCGGCCGACGCCGCGCTGCAGCGGGCCCGCGCGCGGCTCGATGCCGGCGAGCCCGCGGCGGCCGTATCGGCGTCGCGACTGCTGCCGGTGCAACTGCCGGCGACGCCGCTGGACCTGGTCGCGCGCCGGTTCGGCACCGGCTTCGCCGAGGCGCTGGACCAGCTGCCGCCGGGCGCGTGGCAGGGCCCGGTGCGCTCGGGCTACGGCCTGCACCTGGTTCGCGTCGCCGAGCGTGTGCCGGGGCGCGCGCCGACGCTGGACGAGGTGCGCACGGCGGTCGCGCGCGACTTCGAGAAGGAACGCCGCGACCGGGCGGCCGAAGCCTTCTACCGGCAGCTGCGCAGCAGGTACGAGGTACGGATCGAGACCGGCGCCTTCAAGGCCGCGGCGCCGTGATGCGGTGCCTGCTCGCTCTGCTGCTGCTCGTGCTGGCATTCGCGCGCCCGGCCGCGGCCGACGAGTTCCGCCCGGCGTACCTGGAGCTGACGCAGACCGGGGCCGAGACCTACGACGTGCTGTGGAAGCTGCCGGCGCTCGACGAGGCCACCACGATGGCGGTCCGGCCGGTGTTCCCGCCGGGCACGGTCGAGACCTCGCCGAAGCGTTCGAGCTTCGCCGCCGGCACCGCCGCGCTGCGCTGGTCGGTGCGGGTGCCGGGCGGGCTCGAGGGGCAGGCGCTCGAGCTGGACGGCCTGGCGCGCAGCCGCATCGACGTGCTCGCGCGCGTGCAGCGCAGCGACGGCGGCGCGCAGCTGGAGCGCATCGTGCCGCTCGCGCCGCGGCTGGTCGTCGCGGCCAGCCCCGGGCCCTGGGAGGTCGCGCTGACCTACACGCGCATCGGCATCGGGCACATCCTGCTCGGCATCGACCACCTGCTGTTCGTGCTCGCGCTGCTGATGATCGTGCGCGACCTGCGCATGCTGCTGTGGACCATCACCGCGTTCACGGTCGCGCACTCGATCACGCTGGCGCTGGCCACCCTCGGGCTGATCCGCCTGCCCGGCCCGCCGGTCGAGGCGCTGATCGCGCTGTCGATCGTCTTCGTCGCCGCCGAGATCGTCGCCCGCGAACGCGGCCGGCGCGACCCGGCGCTGCACCAGCCCTGGCTCGTCGCCTTCGCCTTCGGGCTGCTGCACGGCCTGGGCTTTGCCGGCGCGCTGGCCGAGGTCGGGCTGCCGCCCGCGTCGGTCCCGCTCGGGCTGCTGTTCTTCAACGTCGGCGTCGAGATCGGCCAGTTGCTGTTCGTCGCCGCGGTGCTCGGCCTGGCCTGGCTGCTGCGCCGCGTCGCCGGTGAGCGGGTCGGCCGCCGCACGACGGTGGTCACCGCGGCCTACCTGATCGGCACCCTCGCCAGCTACTGGGTCGTCGAGCGCGTGGCGGCCTTCGTAGCCTGAGCCCGCCGGGCCGCCCCAAGGGCGAAGACCGGAGGGCGAAGCCCGAAGGTACTCCGGTTTGCCCGCCGGGCCGCCCCAAGGGCGAAGACCGAAGCTACCTCGGCGAGCCCGCCGGCCGTGTGCACCGGCCGCGATACAATTGCGTCAGCGCCGCGGCCTCCAGTCATCGCGGCACGGTCGACTCCCGACACCCTTCAGACTCCCGCGCCTCGCAGACTGGTGCACCCGCAACGGGTGGCCGCAGGCAGCGAAACCGGCTCCTCGACGAGGAGCCTCCCCACGATGAAATTCGCAGACCTCGGCCTGGCCGAGCCCCTCGTTCGTGCCGTTCACGAACACGGTTACGACACGCCGACGCCGATCCAGGCGCAGGCGATCCCCACGATCCTGCAGGGCGCCGACGTGCTCGGCGGCGCGCAGACCGGCACCGGCAAGACCGCCGGCTTCACGCTGCCGATGCTGCAGCGGCTGATGGCGCACAAGCCGGCGCGCGACGCGCGCGGCCGCGTCCCGATCCGCGCGCTGATCCTGACGCCGACGCGCGAGCTTGCCGCGCAGGTCGAGGAGAGCGTGCGCGTCTACGGCAAGTACAGCGGCCTGGCCAGCATGGTGATGTTCGGCGGCGTCGGCATGCAGCCGCAGATCGACAAGCTGAAGAAGGGCGTCGACATCCTCGTCGCGACGCCGGGCCGGTTGCTCGACCACCACGGCCAGGGCACGCTCGACCTGTCGCGGATCGAGATCTTCGTGCTCGACGAAGCCGACCGGATGCTCGACATGGGCTTCATCCACGACATCAAGAAGGTGCTCGCGATCGTCCCGGCGAAGAAGCAGAGCCTGCTGTTCAGCGCCACCTTCAGCGACGAGATCAAGGCCCTGGCCGACCGGCTGCTGAATTCGCCGACGCTGATCGAGGTCGCGCGGCGCAACGCCACCGCCGAGCTGGTGGCGCAGAAGGTGCACCCGGTCGGCCGCGAGCGCAAGAAGGAGCTGCTCGCGCACCTGATCCGCCGCGGCGACTGGCACCAGGTGCTGGTGTTCACGCGCATGAAGCACGGCGCGAACCGCCTGACCGAGTACCTGAACGACCAGGGCATCACGGCGATGGCGATCCACGGCAACAAGAGCCAGAGCGCGCGCACCAAGGCGCTGGCCGACTTCAAGAGCGGCGAGCTGCAGGTGCTGGTGGCCACCGACATCGCCGCGCGCGGCATCGACATCGACCAGCTGCCGCACGTCGTCAACTTCGAGCTGCCGAACGTGCCCGAGGACTACGTGCACCGCATCGGCCGCACCGGCCGCGCCGGCGCGAGCGGCGAGGCGATCTCGCTCGTCTGCGTCGACGAGGAGCTGTTCCTGCGCGACATCGAGAAGCTGATCAAGCGCAGCATCGTGCGCGAGGTGGTGCCCGGCTTCGAGCCGCCGGCCGGCGAGAAGGCCGAGCCGATCGTGCTCGGCCGGATGACGATCGGCGTCGGCGGCACGCGCCGCGGCGGTGGCGGTGGCGGCGGCGGTGGCGACCGGCGCGGGTCGCAGCGGCCGGCGAGCCCGGCACCGCGGCACGAGGCGCC
>JAFLDG010000200.1 GCA_017302495.1 Burkholderiales bacterium | reverse complement strand
CGACGCTCTTCCGATCTCCCCCGTCCGCCGGGGCGGCGGATGCGCGCACGCGGCACCTGCTGCAGGCGCTCGCGCGCAAGGGCCGGCTGCGGCGGCTGGTGTACGGCAGCACCAGCGGCGTCTACGGCGACGTCGGCGGCCGGTGGATCGACGAGACCCGCATGCCCCGACCGGCCACCGACCGGGCGCGCCGCCGGGTCGACGCCGAGGCGCAGGTGCGGGCCTTCGGCCGGCGCCACGGCATCGCGGCGGCGGTGCTGCGCATCCCCGGCATCTACGCGCCCGACCGCCCCGGCGGCGACCCGCGCGAGCGGCTGCGTCGCGGCACGCCGGTGCTCGCGCCCGAGGACGACGTCTACACCAACCACATCCACGCCGACGACCTGGCGCGGGCCTGCATCGCCGCGCTGCACCGCGCCGCGCCGCAGCGCATCTACCACGCCTGCGACGACAGCGAGCTGCGCATGGGCGAGTACTTCGACCTGGCCGCCGACCTTGCCGGCCTGCCGCGGCCGCCACGCATCACGCGGGCGCAGGCCGCGGCGGCACTGTCACCGATGCAGTTCAGCTTCATGAGCGAATCGCGCCGGCTCGACAACCGGCGCCTGAAGCGCGAACTGCGGCTGCGGCTGCGCCATCCGACGGTCGCCGTCGGCCTGCGCTCGGGCCTCGCGGCCGAGGACGATGCGCGATGAAGGCCCTGCTGCTGACGCATCCGATCCCGGCCGCGCCCTTCGTCGAGGCGATCCGTGCGCTCGAACCCGGCCTGCCGCTGCTCGAGTACCGGCCCGGCCTGGCCGACGAGGCGCTCGCCGAGGTCGAGGCGGTGCTCGGCTGGCGCTTCCCGCCGGGCGTGGCCGAGCGCCTGCCGCGGCTGCGCTGGGTCTGTTCCATCGGTGCCGGGGTGGACAAGCTGCTCGCGCCCGGGCTGGCGCCGGCGGTGGCGGTGTCGCGCATCGTCGACCCGGAACAGGCGGCCGGCATCGCGCAGTACGTCGCGCTGATGGCGCTGCGTCATGCGCGCGAACTGCCGGCTTACGAGCAGCAGCAGCAACGGCGGCAATGGACGCGCCGACCGATCGGGGCCCTGCGCTCGTCGGTCGGCGTGCTCGGCATGGGCGAAGTCGGGCAGGCGGTGGCGCAGATGCTGCGCGCGCTGGGCTTCGAGGTGACGGGTTTCAGGCGCAGCGGCGGACCGGTCCTGGAACAGGTGCTGCGCACGAGCGAGATCGCGGTCTGCGCGCTGCCGCTGACGCCGCAGACCGACGGGATTCTGAATGCGCGCACGCTCGCCTGGCTGCCGCGCGGCGCGTACCTGATCAACATCGCCCGCGGTGCGCACGTGGTGGAGGCCGACCTGATCGCGGCCGTGCGCAGCGGCCACCTGGCCGGGGCCGCGCTCGACGTGCAGGCGCACGAGCCGCTGCCGGCCGCCGACCCGCTGTGGGCCGAGCCGGGCATCACGATCACGCCGCACATTGCCGCGCAGTCGTCGCCGCAGACGATCGCGGCGCAGTTCGTGCACGGCTGGCGCTGCCTGCGGCGTGGCGAGGTGCCGCCGAACCGGGTCGACCGCGCGCTCGGCTATTGAGCGCCCCCAGGGCCGGGCTGCGCCCGGCCCGCCCCCCGCGGCGGTCAAGCGGAGCGGCAGCGCCGCATGTCCTCGAGCGTGCCGCCCCGGGACACGGTTCCGCTCAGATCCCCTGCGCCGAGCGCAGGGTCTTCATCCGGTCGACCGACTGCAGCTTCAGCGTCTGCCTTTCGCCGCCGCGCTCGATCTCGAGCGTGACCTCGCGTTCGGGCGCGCCGCCGGCCCACAGGGCCTTCCACAGCACATCGAGCGCGGTCACGTCGGTGCCGTCGATGCGCACGATGCGGTCGCCCGCCTCGACCCCGGCGATCTCGGCCGGGCTGTCGCCGTTGACCCGCACGACGCGCACGCCGACCTCGGTCTCAACGCAGTTCAGCCCGATCCAGGCACGCCGGCTCTGCGCGCTGCTGCCGCGGGCCTGCAACTCGGGCAGGATCGGCGGCAGCAGGTCGATCGGCACGAACATGTTGCCGCTGCGCCGCCCCTGGTCGCGTCCGAGCGCATCGGACACCACCAGCGAGCCGATGCCGACCAGCTCGCCGCGGCCGTTGAACAGCGCGGCCCCGCTGTGGTCGGCGCGCGCCGGCGCCGTGAACAGCGCGCCCTCGATGTGGTACTCCCAGTAGCCGGCGAAGGGCCGGCGCGCGAGCAGCTCGGCCGCGCTGACGGCGCCGTCCTCGCCGCCGCTGACGACCATCAGCGGCTCGCCCACGGCGACCGCGGCCGCGCGGCCCAGCGGCGCCGGCTCGATGCGCAGCGGTGCCAGCGGCTGCAGCAGGCCGAAGCCGGTGGCCACGTCGTAGGCCAGCGGGCGCGCCGGCACCACGCGTGCGTCGTCGGTGACGATCAGCGCCTGCTCGGCCTCGAGGATCAGGTAGCCGATCGTCAGCACCAGGCCGCGGTCGATCACGACGCCGGAGCCCTGGCGCGCGCGGCCGAGCGTCGCGGCCGAGCGCGCATCCTCCACCGCGATCGCCCGCACGCCGACCACGGCGTCGCTGGCGCGCTGCAGCGCGCGCGACTGCGCCTCGACCGACGGGGCCGGTTCAGCCGCCGCCGCGGCCCAGACGGCGCCGCCGAGCAGCCAGGCAGCAACGGTTCGAAGAAGCGGGGCGCGCATGGTCACCCTCCGGACGGCGACGATGGTCGAAAGCCATCATAGGCCGCGGCGGCCGACCCTGCAGGCCGGCGGGCGCCCTGCAAGCGGGGGGTCAGCGGCGCCGGCGCGGCCCGCCGAAGGGCCGCTGGCCGCGCCACCAGCGGATCATCAGCCAGCCGCCGAGCATGCCGCCGAGGTGCGCGAAGTGGGCGATGCCGCTGCGGCCGTAGAGCCCGAGCCCCAGTTCGAGCAGGCCGAAGACGATGACGAAGGTGCGCGCCTTCATCGGGATCGGCGGGATCAGCGGCACGATCACCCGGTTCGGGAACAGCATGCCGAAGGCCAGCAGCAGCGCGAACAGCGCGCCGGAGGCGCCGACCGTGGGCACCGGCGAGTGCGTCAGCGCCGTCACCAGCAGTTGCGCCAGCGCCGCGCTGAGCAGGCCGGCGAGCAGGAACTGGCCGTAGCGGGCGCGGCCCCAGAGCCGCTCCAGCTCGCCGCCGAACATCCACAGCCCGAGCATGTTGAACAGCAGGTGGGGCAGGTCGCCGTGCAGGAAGCCGTAGCTCACCAGCTGCCACGGCATGAACATGCCGGTGGCCAGCGGCCACAGCGCGAACCACAGCTCCAGCGGCAGCGTGCTGCGCAGCAGGAAGTTCACGCAGTACACCGCCGTGCAGATCAGCATCAGCGTCTGGGTCAGCGGCGGGATCGGCGGCATGCGTCGGCGGCAGGTCGGTGGGTGGCGGCGCCGCCGCGCCGCGGAGTCGATGCCCTGGTGCCCGGGGCCGGACTCGAACCGGCACGCCTTGCGGCGGGGGATTTTGAGTCCCCTGCGTCTACCGATTTCGCCACCCGGGCGGGGCCGCGCGAGGGAACGCACGAAAGCGGGCGCGGATTATCACACGCACCCTCCGGGCCCTCGCGCACGGCCTGCGACAATGCCGGAATGAGCGATTCGCCCCCCCGCTACCGCACGCTCGAGGAGACGATCGGCGCGACGCCGCTGGTGCGGCTGCAGCGGCTGCCCGGGCCCGACAACACCGAGCGCGGCAACGTGATCCTCGGCAAGCTCGAGGGCAACAACCCGGCCGGCTCGGTCAAGGACCGGCCGGCGATCAGCATGATCCGGCGCGCCGAGGAGCGCGGCGACATCCGACCCGGTGACACGCTGATCGAGGCCACCAGCGGCAACACCGGCATCGCGCTCGCGATGGCCGCGGCGATGCGCGGCTACCGGATGCTGCTGATCATGCCGGAGGACTTGTCGGTCGAGCGCGCGCAGACGATGAAGGCCTTCGGCGCCGAGCTGATCCTGACGCCGCGCTCCGGCGGCATGGAGTACGCGCGCGACCTGGCCGAACAGATGCAGAAGGACGGCAAGGGCCGGGTGCTCGACCAGTTCGCCAACGCCGACAACCCGCGCATCCACTACGAGACCACCGGGCCGGAGATCTGGGCCGACACCGGCGGCGCGATCACGCACTTCGTCAGCGCGATGGGCACCACCGGCACGATCACCGGCGTGTCGCGCTACCTGAAGGAGAAGAACCCGGCCGTGCGCATCGTCGGCGCGCAGCCGAGCGAAGGTTCGCGCATCCCCGGCATCCGCAAGTGGCCCGAGGCCTACCTGCCGAAGATCTACGACCCGAGCGCGGTCGACGAGCTGGTCTACGTCTCCCAGGCCGATGCCGAGGAGATGGCGCGCCGGCTCGCGCGCGAGGAAGGGCTGTTCGGCGGCATCTCGGCCGCCGGCGCCTGCTGGGTCGCGCTGCAGATCGCGCGCAGCGTGCAGGGCGCGACGATCGTCTTCATCGTCTGCGACCGCGGCGACCGCTACCTGTCGACCGGTGTGTTTCCCGCCTGACCGGGCACGATCCGATGCGCCACGAGTACCGCTTCTGCCCGAACTGCGCGACGCCGCTGGAGTGGCTCGGCGCGCTCGAGGACGGCGGGCACAAGCAGCGGCTGCGCTGCCCGGCCTGCGGCTTCACGCACTGGAACAACCCGACGCCGGTGCTGGCGGCGGTGATCGAATGCACCGACCGCGAAGGGCGGCTGCTGCTCGCGCGCAACGCGGCCTGGAGCGGCAAGATGTACGGCCTGGTCACCGGCTTCATGGAAGCCGGCGAGACGCCCGAGGAAGGCATCGGCCGCGAGGTCGCCGAGGAGACCTCGCTCGATGTCGGCGCGCTGGCGCTGATCGGCGTCTACGACTTCCAGCGCATGAACCAGGTGATCATCGCCTACCACGTGCAGGCGCAGGGCGAGGTGCGGCTGTCGCCGGAGCTGGCCGACTACCGGCTGTTCGCGCCGCAGGAGGTGCGCTGCTGGCGCGCCGGTACCGGTTTCGCGCTCGCCGACTGGCTGCGTGCGCGCGGCCACGAGCCGCGCTTTCTCGAACTGCCCGCGCGCTGAACGCGGCTTCGCGACCATGGATGCCCAGAAGGAAGTCGACGCCCGCGGCCTGAACTGCCCGCTGCCGATCCTGAAGGCGAAGAAGGCGCTGGCCGACATGGCCAGCGGCCAGGTGCTGAAGGTCGTCGCCACCGACCCCGGCTCGATGCGCGACTTCCAGGCCTTCGCCCGCCAGACCGGCAACGAGCTGATCGAGCAGGCGGCGCTGAACGACGAGTTCGTGCACTACCTGCGGCGGCGCTGAGGCGCCCGCGGGCGGCCGGGCGCGTCAGCGCGCCGGCGCCTACAGCTCCAGTCCGCGCAGGAACTCGCGGAAGCCCGGGCCGAGTTCCGGGTGCACGAGCGCGAGTTCGACGTTGGCCTCGAGGAAACCTTCCTTGCTGCCGCAGTCGTAGCGCTTGCCGTCGTAGCGGTAGGCGAAGACCTTCTCGCGCCGCAGCAGCGACGCGATGCCGTCGGTCAGCTGGATCTCGCCGCCGACGCCGCGCGGCTGCGCCGCGATCTCGCGCATCACGCCGGCGGTCAGGATGTAGCGCCCGGCCACGCCGAGCCGGGACGGCGCCTGCTCCGGTGCCGGCTTCTCGACCATCTGCGTCACGTCGACCAGCCGGTCGTTGACCGCGTGCCCGGCAACGATGCCGTAGCGCCGGGTGTGCTCGGCCGGCACCTCCTGCACCGCCAGGATCGACGCCTGCCATTCGTCGAACTGCTCGACCATCTGCGCCAGCACCGGCTTGCCGCCGGCGGGGCCGACCATCAGGTCGTCGGCGAGCAGCACCGCGAAGGGCTCGGCGCCGACCAGCCGCTGCGCGCACAGCACCGCGTGGCCCAGGCCCAGCGCCTGCGCCTGGCGCACGTAGATGCACTCCATGTCGTCCGGCTTGATGCTGCGCACCACCTCGAGCAGCTCGCGCTTGCCCGACTGTTCGAGGGCCAGCTCGAGTTCGAAGGTCATGTCGAAGTGGTCCTCGATCGGCCGCTTGTGGCGGCCGGTGACGAAGATCATCTCGCGCACGCCGGCGGCGTAGGCCTCCTCGACCGCGTACTGGATCAGCGGCTTGTCGACCACCGGCAGCATCTCCTTCGGCTGCGCCTTGGTCGCGGGCAGGAAGCGGGTGCCGAGCCCGGCCACCGGGAAAATCGCCTTCTTCACCGCCAAGCGCATCTCTAGAATCCTGCAGACTTCAGCGGGCGCATTCTGGCATGCAGCGGTGCTGCGGCCGCTGCCCGGCCGGGGCAGAAATCACATGGACGTCCTGATCGTCGAGCCGCTCGATCCCGAGGTGCAGCAGTGGCTCGCGGCCCGGCATCCGACGCGGCTGGCGCCCGAACTCGAACGCGACCCGCGCGCGCTGCGTCAGGCGCTCGCCAACGTGCGCGCGCTGATCGCGCCGCCGTCGGTCGCGCTCGACGCCCAGGTGCTGCAGGGCGCGCCGCTGCTGCGCGCGGTGGGCCGCATCAGCGGGGGCTCCGAGCTGCTCGACGCCGAAGCGCTTGCCCGCGCCGGCGTCGAGGTGGTGCGCGCCGGCGCCGAGAGCGCGCCGGCCGAAGCCGAATTCGCGGTCGGCGCGATGCTGCAGCTGCTGCGCCGGGTGCCGGTGCGCGCCGACGACGGCGCGCTGGTCGGCCGCGAGCTCGGCGGCTGCACCGTTGGCCTGATCGGCCTGCCGGCTTCGGCGCGGCCGCTGGCGCAACTGCTGCATGCCTTCGGCGCGCGCGTGCTCGGCTACGACCCGGCGCTGCACGCGTCCGACGAACTCTGGGCCGCCTGGCAGGTCGAGCCCTCGAGCCTGCGCGAACTGGTGCGCGGCAGCGACGTGCTGTGCGTGCTGCTCGGCTACTTCAGCCGCTACCGCGGCCTGATCGGCGAGCGTTACCTTGCCGAGTGCAAGCCCGACCAGGTGCTGGTCAGTCTCGGCCACTCCGGCCTGTTCGACGAGGCGGCGCTGGCCGACGCGCTCGATTCGGGCCGGCTGCTCGCCGCCTGGTTCGACGGCCTGCAGCCGGGGCTGCGTGATGCCGGCGGCCCGCTGCACGGCGTACGCAACCTGCACGTCACGCAGCGGCTGGCGAGCACGACGCTGCAGTCGCGCGTGCGCAGCGCCTGGTCGGTGGCGCGCCGGATCGACGAGATCCTGAGCATCGGGCCCTTGCGCGCCGAGTTCAGGGCGACGACCGAAGACGACTCGCTTGATCTCGCAACCGGCCGAGCGTCTGCCTGAAGGCCTCGAGCCGCGCGCGCTCCTGCGCCACCACCGCCGCCGGCGCGCGCTGCACGAAGCTCGGGTTGTCGAGCTTGGCGCCGGCCTTGCCGATCTCGGCCTCGAGGCGGGTGATCTCCTTGGCCAGGCGGGCCTGCTCGGCGGCGACGTCGATACGCACCTGCAGCGCGAACCTCGAGCCCTGTTGCACCACCACCGGCGTCTGCGCGGTGGCCGCGTCGAACGCGGCGTCGTCCAACACGCGCACCTCGGCCAGCCGGGCCAGCGCCTGCAGCAGCGGTGCGGCCGCGGCCACGAAGGCCGGGTCGCCGGCGGCGAGCAGCGGCACCCGCTCGGCCGGCGGCAGGTTCATCTCCGCGCGCAGCTGGCGGCA
>JAFLDG010000020.1 GCA_017302495.1 Burkholderiales bacterium | reverse complement strand
CGTCGGCCGGCGCCGCGGCCCGCGCCGGCGCCGGCAGACCGAACAAGCCGAGCAGCACCCGGCCGAGCCAGAGGCGGCGTCCGGCCGGGCAGGCGCTTGGTTCGGCCGCGGCCGGGCCGGACGACAAGCTGAAGCGGCCGGGGGCCGGCGTGGAGTCGGGACGAAGCATCGCCGGGTCGGGCAAGCCGTGCACGGCGCTCAGTATCGGCCGGCCGGCATGACCCGGGCGGGCGGCGGGCCGGCCCGCCGCCCGTCAGCCGTGCAGCCGGCTCGAGCGCGGCACGCTGGCGAGCAGGAACTCCATCTGGTCGACCAGGATGCGCCGCCCGCGCAGGATCATGTCCTCGTGCAGGCTGGGCACGTAGGGCAGGTAGAGCAGGGTCATGCCGGCTTCCTCGGGCAGGCGGCTGCCCTTGCGGCCGTTGCAGCCGCGGCAGGCGGTGATGCAGTTCATCCAGTGGTCGTCGCCGCCGCGCGAGACCGGCGTGATGTGCTCGCGCGTCAACTCGTCGAGCGGGAAGTGGCCGCCGCAGTAGGCGCAGACCTGGCGGTCGCGGCTGAACAGCTTCGGGTTGCTCAGCGCCGGCGTCTGCCGCCAGGCGCGCGACGGGATCGCGCCACGCACCGCGATGATCGGGTGGACCTCGATGCGCGACTGCAGCCCGGTGCGGCGCTGGATGCCGCCGCGCAGCACGTGGAACGGCGCGCCGAGCGTCCAGGCGACGGCATCGCTGGCATACAGCACCGCCGCATCGCGCGGCGCGATCCAGGCCTGCGGGCGGCCCGAGATGTCGAGTTGCAGTACGTCCACCCGTATAGCGTAATCCAATCGGGCCGAGCCGGTGCCGGGCCCGGGCCGCCGGCCGACCGGCCAAACGCGCCGGTTCTAGAAGGCTGCCCCTAACAAAGCGTGCACGGCACACGCGACAGGCGGATGAACGACGGTCAGAATAGCACGACCGTTCGTTCCAATCGCCGACGCCGACGTGTCCACCGCCAGCCCGCGCGCCCGCCGCGAAACCGATCTGCCCCGCGTGCTGCACAAGGGGCAGGCCACGCGGGCCGCGATCCTCGATTCGGCCCTGAGCCTGGCCTCGCAGATGGGGCTGGAAGGCCTGTCGATCGGCGCGCTGGCGGAAGTCACCGGCATGAGCAAGTCCGGCGTCTTCGCCCACTTCGGCTCGCGCGAGGAACTGCAGATCGCGGTCATCCGCGAGTACCACCGGCGCTTCGAGGACGAGGTCTTCTTCCCGGCGCTGCGCGAGTCGCGCGGCGTGCCGCGGCTGCGCGGGCTGTTCGAGCGCTGGGTGCGGCGCGTGTCGGTCGAGGTCGATTCCGGCTGCATCTACATCAGCGGCGCGGTCGAGTTCGACGACCGGCCCGGGCCGGTGCGCGACGCGCTCGCGGCGATGGTGCAGGCCTGGCACGACGCGCTCGAGCGGGCGATCCGGCTCGCGATCGACGACGGCCAGTTCCGCGCCGACACCGACGCGCAGCAGTTGTTGTTCGAGATGCACGGCCTGATCCTGGCGCTGCATCACGACGCCCGCTTCATGCGCACCCCGGGCGCGCTGCAGCGCGCGCAGCGCGCGTTCGACCGGCTGGTCGCCCATCACCTGGTTGCCGCTCCGGCGGGTGCCGCCGCGCCGCGGCGCCCCCGGCCCTGATCCACGTCCGAAACCCCGTCGCAAGGAGCCAACGATGCCCCAGTACACCCCGCCGCTGCGCGACCTGAAGTTCGTCATGCACGAGCTGCTCGACGCCGTGCCGCAGTTGCAGCAGCTGCCGCGCCATGCCGACATCGATGCCGCCACCGTCGACTCGGTGCTCGAGGAAGGCGGCAAGTTCGCGGCCGAGGTGCTGGCGCCGCTGAACGCCGTCGGCGACGCCCAGGGCTGCACGCTCGACCGGGCCAGCGGCGAGGTGCGCACGCCCGAAGGCTTCAAGGCCGCGTACGCCGCGTTCGTCGAAGGCGGCTGGCCGGCGATGGTCTGCGACCCGGCCTACGGCGGCCAGGGCCTGCCGCTGGTCCTGAACCAGTGCTTCTTCGAGATGCTGAACTCGGCCAACCAGGCCTGGACGATGTACCCGGGCCTGTCGCACGGCGCCTACGCCTGCCTGCTGACGCACGGCACACCCGAGCAGAAGGCGCTGTACCTGCCGCACCTGGTCAAGGGCGACTGGACCGGCACGATGTGCCTGACCGAGCCGCAGTGCGGCACCGACCTCGGCCTGCTGCGCACGAAGGCCGAACCGCAGCCCGACGGCAGCTACCGCATCACCGGGCAGAAGATCTTCATCAGCGCCGGCGAGCACGACCTGGCCGACAACATCGTGCACCTGGTGCTGGCCCGGCTGCCGGACGCGCCGGCGGGCAGCAAGGGCATCTCGCTGTTCGTCGTGCCGAAGTTTCTGCCCACGGCCGAAGGCGGCGTCGGCGCGCGCAACGCCATCCGCTGCGGCGCGCTCGAGCACAAGATGGGCATCCACGGCAACGCCACCTGCCAGATGAACCTCGACGGCGCCACCGGCTGGCTGGTCGGCGCGCCGAACAAGGGGCTGCCGGCGATGTTCGTGATGATGAACGCCGCGCGGCTGGGGGTCGGCAACCAGTCGCTGGGCCTGACCGAGACCGCCTACCAGAACGCCGCCGCCTATGCCAAGGACCGGCTGCAGATGCGCGCGCTGTCGGGCGTGAAGGCGCCGGACAAGGCGGCCGACCCGATCATCGTCCACCCGGACGTGCGCCGCATGCTGCTCACCGCCCGCGCCTATGCCGAAGGCGGGCGCGCGCTGGCGATGACCTGCGCGCTGCTGCTCGACAAGGAGCATGCGTCGGACGACGAGGCCGAGCGGCGCGAAGCCGGCGACCTGGTCGCGCTGCTGACGCCGATCGTCAAGGCCTTCCTCACCGACAACGGCTGGATCGCCACCTCCACCTGCCTGCAGGTCTTCGGCGGCCACGGCTACATCAAGGAATGGGGCATGGAGCAGCTGGTGCGCGACTCGCGCATCAACCTGATCTACGAGGGCACGAACACGATCCAGGCGCTCGACTTCCTCGGCCGCAAGGTGCTCGCCGACGGCGGTGCGAAGATGCGCAAGTTCGGCAAGCTCGTCACCGAGTTCATCGAGGAGGAGGGCGTGAACGAGGCGATGCAGGAGTTCGTGAACCCGCTCGCCGAGCTCGGCGACAAGGTGACCAAGCTCAGCACCGAGCTCGGCATGAAGGCGATGGCGAATCCGGACGAGGTCGGCGCCGCGGCGCCCGACTACCTGCGCGTCTGCGGCCACCTGGTGTTCGCGTACTTCTGGGCGCGCATGGCGAAGATCGCGCTCGCGAAGCAGGATTCGGGTGACCCGTTCTACACCGCCAAGCTCGCCACCGCCCGCTTCTACTTCGCCAAGCTGCTGCCCGAGACCGCCGGCCTGATCCGCAGCGCCCGCGCCGGCCTGCAGCCGCTGATGGCGATGGAAGAGGCGCTGTTCTGACCCGCCCCCGAAGGAGGAGACCATGAAGCCCAAGAACCTGCTCGCGGCCGCGCTGCTGGCCTTCGCGGCCGGCGGCGCCTCGGCGCAAACGCCGGCCAACGCGGCCGTGGCGCCGTCGTCGCCGGCCGGCCTGTGGAAGACGATCGACGACGACGGCAAGACCGAGAAGTCGCTGGTGCGCATCACCGATGCCGGCGGCGTCTACAGCGCGAAGGTCGAGAAGATCAGCGATCCGACCAAGGCCGACTCGAAGTGCGACCAGTGCACCGACGAGCGCAAGGACAAGCCGGTGGTCGGCATGACGATCATGCGCAACGTCAAGGCCGCCGCCGACGACAAGAACCTGTGGGACGGCGGCGACATCCTCGACCCGAACAACGGCAAGGTCTACAAGGTGCGGCTCAAGCTCGCCGACGGCGGCAAGAAGCTCGACGTGCGCGGCTACATCGGCGCGCCGCTGCTCGGCCGCACCCAGACCTGGATCCGCGTGGAATGACCCCCGAAGGAGTGAAGTCCGTGAACCGATTCAATGTCCGCAAGGTCGCCGTGCTCGGCGCCGGCGTGATGGGCGCGCAGATCGCCGCGCACCTGGTGAACTGCCGCGTGCCGGTGGTGCTGTTCGATCTGGCGGCCAAGGAAGGGCCGAAGTCGGGCATCGCGCTGAAGGCGATCGACAACCTGAAGAAGCTCAAGCCCTCGCCGCTCGGCGTCGCCGAGGAGGCCGCGCTGATCGAGCCGGCCAACTACGACGAGCACCTGGGCCTGCTCGCCGGCTGCGACCTGGTGATCGAGGCGATCGCCGAGCGCATGGACTGGAAGCTGTCGCTGTACGAGCGCATCGCGCCGCACGTCGCGCCGCACGCGATCCTGGCCAGCAACACCTCGGGCCTGTCGATCACGCGCTTGAGCGAAGCGATCCCGCAGGAAATGCGGGCGCGCTTCTGCGGCATCCACTTCTTCAACCCGCCGCGCTACATGGCGCTGGTCGAACTGATCCCGACCGCGTCGACCCGGCCGGACGTGCTCGACCAGCTCGAAAGCTTCGTCACCAGCGGCCTCGGCAAGAACGTGGTGCGTGCGAAGGACACGCCGAACTTCATCGCCAACCGCGTCGGCATCGCCGGCATGCTGGCGACGATGCTCGAAGCGAAGAAGGCCGGGCTCTCGTACGACGTGGTCGACGACCTCACCGGCAAGAAGCTCGGGCGCGCGTCCAGCGGCACCTTCCGCACCGCCGACGTGGTGGGCCTGGACACGATGGCGCACGTCATCAAGACGCTGCAGGACACGCTGTCGGCCGATACCGATCCGTTCTACGCCAGCTTCGCGACCCCGGAGGACCTGACGAAGCTGCTGGGTGCCGGCGCGCTCGGCCAGAAGAGCGGCGCGGGTTTCTACAGACGAGTCGGCAAGGAGATCCAGCGCTTCGACGCCGCGACCGGCGGCTACGTGGCCGGCGGCGGCAAGGCGGACGCGATCGTCGAGCGCATCCTGAAGAAGCCGGCGGCCGAGCGGCTGAAGCTGCTGCGCGAGTCCAGCAACCCGCAGGCCCGGTTCCTGTGGGCGCTGCACCGCAACGGCTTCCACTACGCGGCGGTGCACCTGGGCACCATCGCCGACACCGCGCGCGATGTCGACTTCGCGCTGCGCTGGGGCTTCGGCATGAAGCAGGGCCCGTTCGAGCTGTGGCAGGAGGCCGGCTGGCAGCAGGTGGCGCAGTGGATCCGCGAGGACATCGAGGCCGGCCAGGCGCTGTGCGCGGCGCCGCTGCCGGCCTGGGCCTTCGACGGCCGCACCGGCGTGCACACCGCCGAAGGGTCGTGGAGCCCGACGAAGAACGCCTATGTGCCGCTGTCCACGCTGCCGGTGTACGCGCGCCAGCCGTTCCGCGAGAACGTGCTCGGCGCCGCGGCGCCGTCGGCGGCGGCGGCCGGCACCACGCTGCACGAGGACGACTCGATGCGGCTGTGGACGCTGGACGACGAGGTGGTCATCGCCAGCATCAAGACCAAGGTGCACGCGATCGGCCCCGGCGTGATCGAGGGTCTGCTGAAGGGCATCGCGCTCGCCGAAGAACGCTTCAAGGGCCTGGTGATCTGGTCGCCGGACGATCCGTTCAGCTACGGCGCCGACCTGCAGGCGATGCTGCCGACCTTCATGCAGGGCGGCGCGAAGGCGATCGCACCGGAGGAGAAGAAGCTGCAGGACGCGATGCTCGCGATCCGCTACGCCGCGGTGCCGACCGTGGCCGCGGTGCGCGGCATGGCGCTCGGCGGCGGCTGCGAGATCGCGGTGCACTGCGCGAAGCGCGTGGTGGCGATGGAGAGCTACATCGGCCTGGTCGAGGTCGGCGTCGGGCTGATCCCCGGCGGCGGCGGCCTGACCTACATCGCGCGCCGCGCGGCCGAGATGGCCGCTGCCGGCAACGCGAACGCCGACCTGTTCCCGTTCCTGCGCGAAGGCTTCACCGCCGCGGCGATGGCCAAGGTCGGCACCAGCGCGATCGAGAGCCGCAAGCTCGGTTACCTGCTCGACAGCGACGTGATCGTGCCGCACAAGGACGAGTTGCTGTTCGTCGCGATCGAGCAGGTCAAGGCGATGACCGCGAGCGGATGGCGCGCGCCGGTGCGCGCGAAGTTCCCGGTCGCCGGGCGTTCGGCGAAGGCCACGATCCAGGCGCAGCTCGTGAACATGCGCGACGGCGGTTTCATCAGCGCGCACGACTATCACATCTCGGGCCTGATCGCCGATGTGGTCTGCGGCGGCGATGTCGACGCCGGCACCCTGGTGAACGAGGAGTACCTGATGACGCTCGAGCGCAAGCACTTCTGCTCGCTGCTCGAGCACCCGAAGACCCAGGAGCGGATCATGGGCATGATGAGCACCGGCAAGCCGGTTCGCAACTGACCGGAGCGACACGATGAGCAAGCAGATCCAGGACGCCTACATCGTCGCCGCCACGCGCTCGCCGATCGGCAAGTCGCACCGCGGCTACTTCCGCCACACCCGGCCCGACGACCTGCTGGTCGCGGTCATGCGCAGCGCGCTTCGCCAAGTGCCCGGCCTCGACCCGAAGGCGATCGAGGACGCGGTGATCGGCTGCTCGTTCCCCGAGGCCGAGCAGGGCATCAACGTCGCGCGCGTCGCGGCGGTGATGGCCGGGCTGCCGAACACGGTCGGCGGCGTCACCGTCAACCGCTTCTGCGCGTCGGGCCTGACCGCGCTGCAGATGGCGGCCGACCGCATCCGCGTCGGCGAAGCCGAGGTGATGATCGCCGGCGGCGTCGAGAGCATGAGCCTGGTGCCGATGGGCGGCAACAAGCCGAGCTTCAACCCCGAGATCCTGGCGAAGGACGAGAACGTCGGCATCGCCTACGGCATGGGGCTGACCGCCGAGAAGGTGGCCGCGCAGTGGAAGGTGAGCCGCGAGGCGCAGGACGCATTCGCGCTGGCGTCGCACCAGAAGGCGCTGGCTGCGATCGAAGCCGGCGAGTTCGGCGACGAGATGACGCCGATCGACGTCGTCGAGCGCAGGCCCGACCTCGCCACCGGCGAGGTGGCGCTGCGCACGCGCACGGTGAGCATCGACGAAGGCCCGCGCAAGGACACCTCGGCGGAAGGGTTGGCGAAGCTGAAACCCGTGTTCGCCGCCAAGGGCAGCGTCACCGCCGGCAACAGCAGCCAGACCAGCGACGGCGCCGGCTGCCTGATCCTCGCGAGCGAGGCGGCGGTCAAGCGCTTCGACCTGAAGCCGCTGGCGCGCTTCGTCAGCTTCGCGGTGCGCGGCGTGCCGCCGGAAATCATGGGCATCGGCCCGATCGAGGCGATCCCGGCCGCGCTGAAGCTCGCGGGCCTCAAGAGCAGCGACCTCGGCTGGGTCGAGCTGAACGAGGCCTTCGCCGCGCAGTCGCTCGCGGTGCTGAACTCGCTGGACATCGACCGTGCGGTCGTCAACCCGATGGGCGGCGCGATCGCCCTCGGCCATCCGCTCGGCGCGACCGGCGCGATCCGCTCGGCCACCGTCGTGCACGCGCTGCGCCGCCGCAACCTGAGGTACGGCATGGTCACGATGTGCGTCGGCATGGGCCAGGGCGCCGCCGGCATCCTGGAACGTGTCTGAGGGTCACGCGATGAGCATCAAGACCGCCGTCCTGAACGGCGTCGCGACGATCGAGATCGCGCGCCCGGAGAAGAAGAACGCGCTGACGCAGCCGATGTACACGGCGATGGCCGACGCGCTCGACGCCGCCGCCGACGACCCGGCCGTCCGGGCGGTGCTGTTCACCGGCCAGCCGGGCATCTTCACCTCGGGCAACGACATCGAGGACTTCGCCGCCCGCGGCCGCTCCGGCGGCGAAGGCCAGGGCAGCGGCGTGATCGATTCGCCGGTCGGCCGCTTCCTGCTGACGCTCGCGCGCTTTCCGAAGCCGGTGGTCGTCGCGGTCACCGGCGCGGCGATCGGCATCGGCACGACGATGCTGCTGCACAGCGATCTGGTCTACGTCTCCGACGAGGCGCGGCTCGCGATGCCCTTCGTCAGCCTCGGGCTGGTGCCGGAGTTCGCGTCGAGCCTGCTCGTGCCGCAGCTGATGGGCGGGCGGCGCGCAGCGGAAAAGCTGCTGCTCGGCGAGCCGATCACGCCCGAGCAGGCGGTGGAGTTCGGCCTCGCGAACGCGGTGATCCCGGCCGCGGAGGTGGTGAACCACGCGCGCCGCATGGCCGAGCGTTTCAACGCGCTGCCGCCGGGCGCGGTGCGCGAGGCCAAGCGGCTGATGCGCGCGCCGCAGCGCGAGCTGGTCGAGCAGACGATCCAGGCCGAGGGCCGGATCTTCGGCGAGCGGCTGAAGACGCCCGAGGCGATGGAGGCCTTCATGGCCTTCCTGCAGAAGCGCAAGCCCGACTTCTCGAAGTTCTGACGCCCGCGGCTGCCGGTCAGGCCATGTCGGTCGCGCTGAAGCTCGCGCTCGCGCCGGTGCTGGTGGCGCAGGCGGTGGCCACGAGACGGCGCGCGCCCGCGCTGCCCGAAGCCGCCGGCCCGCGCGTGGGCGAACTGCCGGGCGACGGCGAACCGCTGCGCGTGCTGATCGCTGGCGATTCGTCGGCTGCCGGCGTCGGCGTCGACCACCAGGACCGCGCGCTCGCCGGCCACTTCAGCCGTGCGCTGCACCGCCTCGCGCGGCGGCCGGTGCACTGGCAGCTGCACGCGAAGAGCGGCCTGACCACGCGCCAGGTGCACGCGCTGCTGCTCGAGCGGCTGCGCGACCCGTCGCGCGCCGGCGCCGTTGGCGACGATGTCGCAGTCGTCGTCACCGGGGTCAACGACGTGATCGACCTCGTGCCGCCGCGGCGCGCGGTCGCGCAGCGCGAAGCGCTCGCCGACTGGCTGCTCGGTTCGATCGGCGTCGCCCATGTCGTCTTCGCGCCGCTGCCGCCGGTGCACCGCTTTGCGCTGCTGCCGCAGCCGCTCAGGCGCGTGATGGGCGACGACGCGCGCGCGCACGACGACGCGCTGGCGCGCTGGGCGGCGACACGGCGCGACGTGTCGCACGTGCCGATCGCGCTCGACCTCGGCCCCGAGGCGATGGCCGCCGACGGCTTCCACCCGGGCGAGCCGGTGTACCGGGCCTGCGGCGAGGCGCTCGCCGCGCACGTGGCCGAACTCACGACCAAAGGACGACGATGGACCTGAAGGACAAGACCCTCTTCATCACCGGCGCCTCGCGCGGCATCGGTCTGGCGATCGCGAAGCGCGCGGCGCGCGACGGCGCGAACGTCGTGATCGCCGCCAAGACCACCGAGGCGAACCCGAAGCTGCCGGGCACGATCCACAGCGCCGCGGCCGAGATCGAGGCCGCCGGCGGCCGCGCGCTGGCGCTGCCCACCGACATCCGGCACGAGGCGAGCGTGCTGGCCGCGGTGCAGGCCGCGGTCGAACGCTTCGGCGGCATCGACATCCTGGTCAACAACGCGAGCGCGATCAGCCTGACGCCGACGCCGGCGACGCCGATGAAGCGCTTCGACCTGATGTTCGGCGTCAACGTGCGCGGCACCTACCTGTGCACGCAGGCCTGCCTGCCCGAGCTGATCAGGAGCGCCGCGGCCGGCCGCAACCCGCACGTGCTGAACATGAGCCCGCCGCTGTCGATGCGCACGCACTGGTTCGAGCACCATGTCGCCTACACGATGGCGAAGTACGGCATGAGCATGTGCACGCTCGGCCACGCGGGCGAGTTCAAGCGCCGCGGCATCGGCGTCAACAGCCTGTGGCCGCGCACCGCGGTCGCCACCGCGGCGCTGCAGATGATCCCGGGCGTCGACATCGGCAAGTGCCGCACGCCGGAGATCCTGGCCGACGCCGCCTATCTGATCCTGACCAGCGACGCGAAGTCCGTCACCGGCAATTTCTTCATCGACGACACGCTGCTGGCCGAACGCGGCGTGACCGACTTCGAGCGCTACAGCGTGACGCCGGGCACGAAGGACCTCATCCCGGACTTCTTCGTCGACTGAAGGCGGTGAGCGGACGCGGGGCGCGAAGCCGCCGGCCCGGCGCCGGGGCTTCGGTATCCTTCCGGGCCCTCGCCGCGGGACGCCGGCAAGAACCGCCCACCAGGAGACAACCGATGAAAACCCGTCTGAGACTGCTGCTCGGCGCGCTCGTGCTCGCCGCCGCGGCACCGGCCGCGCTGGCGGCCGACGTCACGCTGCGCTTCCACCAGTTCCTGCCGCTGCAGGGGCACGTGCCGAAGCTGGCGATCGACGAGTGGATCAAGAAGGTCGAGAAGGACAGCGGCGGACGGATCAAGATCCAGCACTTCCCGAGCATGCAGCTCGGCGGCAAGCCGCCGGAGCTGTACGACCAGGCCAAGGACGGCGTGGTCGACCTGGTCTGGGCCGTGCTCGGCTTCACGCCCGGGCGCTTCCCGAAGACCGAGGCCTTCGAGCTGCCGTTCTCGACCTACCGCGCCGAGCCCGGGTCGCGCGCGTTCCAGGAGTTCGTCGAGAAGCACGCGATGGACGAATTCAAGGACGTGAAGCTGATCGCGGTGCACATCCACGGGCCCGGGCTGTTCCACACGAAGGAGCCGGTGGCCCGGCTGGAAGACCTGAAGGGCATGAAGATCCGCGGCGGCTCGCGCATCGTCAACATCCTGCTCGAGAACCTCGGCGCGACCCCGGTGGGCATGCCGGTGACGGCGATCGGCGAATCGCTGCAGAAGGGCGTGATCAGCGGCGCGACGATTCCGTTCGAGGTGGTGCCGTCGCTGAAGCTGGAGCAGATCGTGAAGAACCACACCACGTTCTCGGGCGACAAGGGCCTGTACACGCTGACCTTCGCGGTGGCGATGAACAAGGGTTCGTACGACAAGCTGCCGGCCGACCTGAAGAAGGTGATCGACGCCAACAGCGGCGCCGAGACGGCGGCGCTGTTCGGCCGCGCGATGGACCAGGGCGACGTGATCGGCCGCAGGCTGATCGAGCAGGCCGGCAACCGGATCATCGTGCTCGACCCGGCCGAGACCCAGCGCTTCCAGCGCGCCGCCGCGGGGGTGCGCGCGATCTGGTTCCGCGAGGTCGGGGCCAAGGGCATCGACGGCCAGAAGCTCGCGGCCGAGGCCCAGGCGCTGATCGCCAAGCACGCATCGAAGTGAAGCCGCGGCCGCACCCGCAGGCGCGGCGCCGGCGGGTGCGGTGCGCGCGGGTCGGCCTGCGTGGCGCCGGCCGACCCGCCGGGGCGGCGGCGCCTCAGCCGGGCGGGATCGCGCGCGGCTTGCCGTCGCGGTCGATCGCGACGTAGGTCAGGTTCGCCTCGGTCACCTTGACCACCTGCAGGTCGGCCGGGTTGCGCTCGGCGTAGACCTCGACGTGCACCGTGACCGAGGTGCGGCCGACGCGCTCGACGCGGGCGTAGAAGCTCAGCAGGTCGCCGATCGACACCGGCTGCTTGAAGACGAACTCGTTCACCGCCACGGTCGCGATGCGGCCGCGCGCGATCCGGCTCGGCAGCACCGCGCCGGCCATGTCGACCTGCGCCATGATCCAGCCGCCGAAGACGTCGCCGTTGCCGTTGACGTCGGCCGGCAGCGGCATCACGCGCAGCACGAGCACGCTGTCGTCGGGCACACTCGGGGGCCGCGCCGGGCCGGCCGCGCCGCCGTTGCTGCTGCTGTTCATCGCCGCCACCCGCTGCCGAGCCTCGATCCGGACATTCTTTCACGCCGCGATGCGCCGCCACGAAGCCATCCCGAGCCCGCCGCCGCCCGCCGCGGCCGGCGGCAGCCGTGCCGACTGGCTGACGCTGCGCCGGCTGCTGCCGTACCTGTGGCAGTACCGCTGGCGGGTCGGCGCGGCGCTGTTGTTCCTGATCGCGGCCAAGGCCGCCAACGTCGGCGTGCCGGTGCTGCTGAAGCACCTGGTCGACGCGCTCGACCTGAAACCCGGCGATCCGCGCGCGCTGCTGGTCGTGCCGGCGGGCCTGCTGCTCGCCTATGCCGGCCTGCGCTTCTGCACGACGCTGTTCACCGAGCTGCGCGAGCTGATCTTCGCCAAGGCCACCGAAGGCACGGCGCGAACGATCTCGCTGCAGGTGTTCCGCCACCTGCACGCGTTGAGCCTGCGTTTCCACCTCGAGCGCCAGACCGGCGGCATGACCCGCGACATCGAGCGCGGCACGCGCGCGGTGCATTCGCTGATCTCGTACTCGCTCTACAGCATCGTGCCGACGCTGATCGAGGTGACGATGGTGCTGACGCTGCTGGCGCTCAAGTTCGACGCGGCGTTCGCCTGGATCACCGGCGGCGCGCTCGTGCTCTACGTCGCCTTCACCGTCGGCGTGACCGAGTGGCGGACGAAGTTCCGCCGGCAGATGAACGAGCTCGACTCGAAGGCGCATTCGCGCGCGATCGACTCGCTGCTGAACTACGAGACCGTCAAGTACTTCAACAACGAGGACTTCGAGGCGAAGCGCTACGACGAAAGCCTCGAACGGCTGCGCCGCGCGGCGCTGAAGAGCCAGAGCACCTTGAGCCTGCTCAACACCGGCCAGCAGCTGATCATCGCCGCCGCGCTGGTGGCGATGCTGTGGCGCGCGACCCAGGGCGTGGTCGACGGCCGGCTCACGCTCGGCGATCTGGTGATGGTGAACGCGTTCATGATCCAGCTGTACATCCCGCTGAACTTCCTCGGCGTGCTGTACCGCGAGATCAAGCAGAGCCTGACCGACCTGCACAAGATGTTCGCGCTGCTCGAGCGCGAGCGCGAAGTGGCCGATGCGCCCGGCGCGCCCGAGCTGCAGGTAAGCGCCGGCGTCGTGCGCTTCGAGCACGTGTCCTTCGCCTACGACCGCGCCGACGGCGGCGCGAAGGCGGCGCGCACGATCCTGCACGACCTGAGCTTCGAGATCCCGGCCGGCCGGACCGTGGCGGTGGTCGGGCCGTCGGGCGCCGGCAAGTCGACGCTGGCGCGGCTGCTGTACCGCTTCTACGACGTGACGAACGACGGCCGGGGCCGGATCACGATCGACGGCCAGGACATCCGCCACGTCACGCAGGCGAGCCTGCGGCGCGCGATCGGCATCGTGCCGCAGGACACGGTGCTGTTCAACGACACGGTCGAATACAACATCGGCTACGGCCGGCCGGGCGCGACGCGGGCCGAGGTCGAGGCGGCGGCCCGCGCCGCGCACATCCACGACTTCATCGCCGCGACGCCGCTCGGCTACGACACGATGGTCGGCGAGCGCGGGCTGAAGCTGTCGGGCGGCGAGAAGCAGCGCGTCGCGATCGCACGCACGCTGCTGAAGAACCCGCCGATCCTGATCTTCGACGAGGCGACCTCGGCGCTCGACTCGGCGAACGAACGCGCGATCCAGGCCGAGCTGAAGAGCGCGGCGCAAGGCAAGACCGCGCTCGTCATCGCGCATCGGCTGAGCACGGTCGTCGACGCGTTCCGCATCGTCGTGCTCGAACAGGGCCGCGTCGTCGAGACGGGCACCCACGCCGAGCTGCTCGAGCGCGGCGGGCGCTACGCCGAGATGTGGCGGCTGCAGCAGGCGGGCGAGGCGGAGGCGCTGGAGACCTGAACGCCGCACCTGCCCGCGGGGGGCACCCCGGACCGCCCCGCTGGACGCACGGCAGCGGGAAGGCTCAGGCGGGCGGGCTGCGTCGGCGGTCGCGCCAGGCCAGGTACGCCGGAACCGCGGCCGCGGCCAGCAGCGGCCAGTCCTGCGCGACGCCGAGCAGGAGGGCGGCACTCCCGCCGACCAGCGTCCAGGCGAACGGGATCACGAGCAGGCGCCGCGGTGCGGGAGGCGTCGCGAGCAGCAGCACGCCGAGGCTGAACAGCGTGACCGGGCACGGCGTGATGCCGAACATCGGCAGGGCCGGGTAGCGGTGGCCGGTCCCGATGCCGATCAGCGGGTAGACGAGCGCGGCATAGACGATCAGCGCCCAGCCGGCCGAGCGCGCCGCGCCGGCCGCGCCGCCGAAGCGCAGATCGCCGCTCACCAGCGCGGCGTGCGCGAACAGCAGCGCCTGCACGACGAAGAGCGCGCCAAAGCCGAACGCCGCGCGGTTGATCGCCGAGAAGAACACGCCGTGGTAGGCGACGCCGGTCCAGGCCCACATCAGCGCCAGCCCGGCGCCGACCAGCCGGTCGCCGGCGGCCGAAGGGCGGCGCAGCGCGACGACGATCGCGCCACCGAGCAGGGCCGCGAACCACTGCACCGGCCAGACCGCGAGGTTGTAGTCGGCGAAGACGGCGAAAAACTGGTCGCGGGTGAACGGCAGCATTTCGGATCGGCGCCGGTGCCGACGCAGTGTGGCGGCACAGGCGCGGCCGCAGCGTGATCCGCGTCAAGTGCCGCCGCTCATTCGGGCTCGGGTCGCTTCGACCAGCGGCTCGATCGCCGACGGCGGGAACGGCGCCACGCTGCTGGCGTTGATCTCGCACAGCACGTAACGCTCCGGCTCGCCGGCGGCGTGCTCGCCGAACAGGAAGTCCATGTCCCACAGCAGCGGCAGCTGGGCGCGGGTCAGGCCCAGGCGTTCGCGCAGGCGGTCGATCCAGTCGCGCTCGAGCCGCTGCCTCAGGTCCTGGAAGCCCGCCCGCTCGGGCCCGTGGTACAGCCGCGGCCCCGGCGGCGGCGCGGGCTCGCCCGGTCGCGCCGGATAGAGCGCGTTCACCGCCTGGTGGCCGAAGCCGGCGACCCGGTCCTCGACCAGGTAGGCGCGCACCATGCCCTCGGCGAGCCGCGGTTGCCAGGCCTGGTCGATCAGGTGGCCGCCTTGCGCCGGGTCGAAGTACGGCGCGAGCTGGCGCCCCAGCGCGGACAGCGTGATCGTCTCGTCCTCGCTGCCGCGCTGCGCGTGCCGCACCTTCAGCCGCGGGTCGGGTGTCGACGCATCCACCGCCTCGACCCGCCAGACGCCGATGCCGCTGTGGCCGCGGTGCTGCTTCAGCACGCGCGCGCCGCGTTTCAGCCGCGCGGGCAGCTCGGCGGCGAGCTGCGCGAGGCTGTCGATCCGGTGCACATCGCTGCCGAAGGGCAGGTCGCGGGTCTCGACCAGGACGTCCTTCGTTCCCAGCCGCAGAATCACGTCGGGATCGGTGCTGACGAACACCCCGCTTGCGGCGACCTCACGCAGCAGCGCGTCGAGCCGGTCGCGCCGGCGCCCGCCCTCGATCGGGTTGCACCAGACGAGCACGCCGTCGACGCCGCGCAGCTGCGCTGCGACCTCGGCGGCGAAGTCGTCGTGCCAGACGGCCGGCACGGCGCGCACGCCGGCGGCGGCGAAGGCGTCGAACAGCGCCGCGAAGCGGCTCTCGGCCGGGTCGGCGCGGTCGCGCATTGCGCGGTCGCCGGGGTAGAGCAGGGCAAGACTGGGCCGGGCGTCCATCGCGCTCAACCCTTGTCGGCCAGTGGCCGACCGGCAGCGGCCCAGCCGTCGATGCCGCCGCGCAGGAAGCGCGCATTCAGCCCTACGGCGCGCAGTCGCAGCGCCGTGGCCCGGCCGACCTCGTGACCATAGACGCAGTAGACGACCACGTCGCGGCCGGCCGGCAGATCGACGGACCATCGTCCGACCTCGGCAGGGTCGCGCCAGCTTGCCCCGGGGATCGTCTGCCCGGCCTGTGCGTAGACCCCGGCGCGTCGGACATCGAGCAGCTCGGCGCCGCCGATCTCGTCCGCGTCGACCGCATGGGGCTCGCTCGCCGCCTGCACCGCAGCCTGGTAGCGGGCATAGACCCCGGCCCAGTCAATCTGCGCCATGAATGCGTCGACGTAGGCTCCCGCGGCGGCGCCGAAGTCGAGGTGGTACGCGTGCTCGTACATGTCGAGCGCCAGCAGCGGCACGCCGCCGGCGATCGCGTGCGTGTGGTCGGCCGCCCATTGGTTGACCAGCGTCGCGTCGTGCGGCTGGAAGACGAGCAGCACCCAGCCCGAGCCGCCGGCCAGGGCCTTGCCCATCGCGACGAACTCTTCGCGCCAGCGCTCGACGCTGCCGAAGTTCGCTGCCAGCGCCATCGCCCACGCCGGCTCCATCGACGGCCCGTCGCCGCCGAGGCCGGCGAAGTACAGCTCGTGCAGCCGCATCGAGTGGGTCGCGATCAGCTCCTCGCGTTTCAGGCCGTTGAGCTGGAAGCCGGGCGCTTCGCCGAAGGGCAGCGCCGCGAGCTGCGCGCGGATCGCGTTCAGGCGCCGCACCGCGCCGGCGTAGTTGTTGTCGTGGTGGCTGCCGATCAGGCGTGGCGACAGGCCGTGCAGCTTTGCCGGATCGAAAGGCAGCGGTCGGATGCGGGCTTCCATGGTGAACCTCCCCTCAGCGCAAGATCGGCGCGCCGACCGTGATCGCCAGCCCGGCGAGTGCGCAAGCCGCCAGCAGCGGCATCACGCCGACCTTGAAGCGGAACAGCGCCACCGCCGCGGCCAGTGCGATCAGCGCCGAGGCGATGTCGAAACGCCCGCCGAAGCCCTGCGGCCACAGCACGTGCCAGGCGAAGAACAGCGCGAGGTTGACGATCACGCCGACCACGGCCGCGGTGATCGCCGACAGCGGCGCGGTGAAGCCGAGCCGGCCGTGCGTCGCCTCGACCGCCGGTCCGCCGGCGAGGATGAAGACGAAGGACGGCAGGAAGGTGAAGAAGGTGACCACCGCCGCCGCGAGCGCGCCGCCGAGGAACAGCGCGTCGGGGCCGAGCACTTCGCGGCTCCAGCCGCCGACGAAGCCGACGAACGCGACGACCATGATCAGCGGCCCGGGCGTGGTCTCGCCGAGCGCCAGGCCGTCGATCATCTGCGGCCCGGTAAGCCACTGGTGGTGCTCGACCGCGCCCTGGTAGACGTAGGGCAGCACCGCGTACGCGCCGCCGAAGGTCAGCAGCGCCGCCTTCGTGAAGAACCAGCCCATCTGCGCGAGCGTCGATTGCCAGCCCTGCCACAGGCCGAGCCCGGCGATCGCCGCGGCCCACAGCCCGATGCCGATCGCGAGCACGCGCGCGAGGCCGCCGCGCGAGAAGCGGGCGTGCCCGGGTGTCGGCGTGTCGTCGTCGATCAGCGCCGGCCCAAAGCCCTGTTTCGCGCCGCCGTGGCCGCCGCCGAGCGCGAAGACCGCCGGCCAGCGCCGCGCGCCGAACCAGCCGACCAGCGCAGCGGCGACGACGATCGCCGGGAACGGCGCATCGAAGGCGAAGATCGCGACGAACGCGGCCGCCGCGAGGGCCCACAGCCAGCGGTTCTTCAGCGCGCGCGTGCCGATGCGGTGCGCGGCGTGCAGCACGAGCGCGGTCACCGCCGGCTTGAGCCCGAAGAAGACGCCGGCCACCAGCGGCACGTCGCCGAAACGCAGGTAGACCCAAGACAGCGCGATCAGGATGAACAGCGACGGCAGCACGAACAGCCCGCCGGCAACGATGCCGCCCGCGGTGCGGTGCATCAGCCAGCCGATGTAGGTGGCGAGCTGCTGCGCCTCGGGGCCCGGCAGCAGCATGCAGTAGTTCAGCGCGTGCAGGAAGCGGCGCTCGCTGATCCAGCGCCGGCGCTCGACCAGCTCGGTGTGCATGATCGCGATCTGCCCGGCGGGGCCACCGAAGCTGATGAAGCCGAGCTTCAGCCAGAAGCGCAGCGCTTCGCCGAACCCGACCGGCGCGGGTGCGGCGGTCCGGGTGTCGTCGTCCGGGTTCATGCGATCAGAATAGCCGCTGCCGGCCGACGGGGCCTTCAGCGGCCCGCGGGGTGCCGCGCGGCCGGCGCCCGCCACCCCGATGCGAGAATCGGCGCGATGGTCGACTCGCTGACGCTGACCCGCCCCGACGACTGGCACCTGCACCTGCGCGACGGGGTGGCGCTGCGTGCGGTGCTGCCGCACACGGCGCGGCAGTTCGCGCGCGCGATCGTGATGCCGAACCTGCAGCCGCCGGTCACGACCACCGCGCTCGCGCTGGCCTACAAACGGCGCATCGTCGAGGCGGCGCCGGACGGCGCACGCTTCGAGCCGCTGATGACGCTGTACCTGACCGACCGCACCGCGCCGGACGAGATCCGCCGCGCGCGCGAAGCCGGCATCGTCGCGGTCAAGCTCTATCCGGCCGGCGCGACGACGAACAGCGACGCCGGCGTCACCGACATCCGCAAGACCTTCGCCGCGCTCGAGGCGATGCAGCGCGAGGGCCTGCGGCTGCTCGTGCACGGCGAGGTCACCGATCCCGCAGTCGACGTGTTCGACCGCGAGGCGGTGTTCATCGAGCGCGTGCTCGACCCGCTGCGCCGCGACTTTCCCGCGCTGAAGGTGGTCTTCGAGCACATCACGACGCAGGACGCCGCGCAGTACGTCGCCGCGGCCGGCGCGAACCTGGCGGCGACGATCACCGCCCACCACCTGCTCTACAACCGCAACGCGCTGTTCAAGGGGGGCTTGCGCCCGCACTGGTACTGCCTGCCGGTGCTGAAACGAGAGACGCATCGCCAGGCGCTGCTGCGCGCCGCGACCTCGGGCTCGCCGAAGTTCTTCCTCGGCACCGACAGCGCGCCGCACGCCGCGCACCTGAAGGAGCAGGCCTGCGGCTGTGCCGGCTGCTACACCGCGCTCGCCGCGCTCGAGCTGTACGCCCAGGCCTTCGACGAGGCCGGCGCGCTCGACCGCCTCGAGGGCTTCGCGAGCTTCTTCGGCGCCGACTTCTACGGCCTGCCGCGCAACGCCGACCGCATCGTGCTGAAGCGCGAGACCTGGACGCTGCCCGAGGCGCTGCCCTTCGGCGAGCATGTTCTGGCACCGCTGGCCGGCGGCGAAACCTTGAGCTGGCGCTTCGCCGGCGAGGCCACGTCATGATCGACAAACAACCGCGCATCGCGCTGCTGATCGACGCCGACAACTCGCCGGCGGCGAAGATCGACGTGATCCTCGCCGAACTGGCCAAGCTCGGCGTCACCAACATCCGCCGCGCCTACGGCAACTGGAAGAAGGACGGGCTGAAGGGCTGGGAGGCGGTGCTGCACGAGTACGCGATCCGCCCGGTACAGCAGTTCGACTACAGCAAGGGCAAGAACGCGACCGACATGGTGATGGTCATCGATGCGATGGACCTGCTGTACACCGACGCGCCCGAGGCCTTCGGCATCGTGTCGTCGGACGCGGACTTCACGCCGCTGGTCATGCACCTGAAGGCCAAGGGCGCGCTGGTCTACGGCTTCGGCGCGAAGAAGACGCCGGCGCCGTTCGTCAACGCCTGCTCGCGCTTCCTGTACCTGGAGACGCTCGGCGGCGGCGAACCGGCGGCGCGGCCGGCCAAGGCCGCGGCCAAGGTCGGCAAGCGGCGCGGCCGCGCAGCCGCGGATGGCGACGCGGCGGCCAACGGCGAAGGGGCCGGCGTCGCAGAGGCCGCGGCCGCGGCGCCGACGCGCCTGGACACCGCCGCGCTGAAGCAGGATGCACGCCTCGTCACGCTGCTGCGCAACGCGGTCGAGTCCGCCGCCGGTGAGGACGGCTGGTCCCCGCTCGGCTCGGTCGGGCAGCAGATCGGCAACCAGGCGTCGTTCGACCCGCGCAACTACGGTTATCGCAAGCTGATCGACCTGATCGAGGCGACCCAGTTGTTCGAGCTGGATCGCCGCGGCAGCCAGTTCGTGCTGCGCGACAAGCGCACCGCCAAGCCGGCGCGGAACTGACCGGCCGGGGCCGGTCACAAAGCCCCCGCGAGGCGGCGGCACAATCCGCCGCCGGCCTTTAATTCGGCAGTGCCGTCCCCATCATCGCGCTGTCCCAAACCACGGGCTTCCACGCCATGAAAAGAATCCTGCTCTTCGTGATGACCAACCTGGCCGTCATGGTCGTGCTGGGCATCGTCATCAACCTGCTCGGCCTGAACCGCTGGCTCGACGCGAACGGGCTGAACGTCGGCGGATTGATGGCGTTCTCGCTGGTGGTCGGCTTCGGCGGCGCGACGATCTCGCTGCTGATGAGCAAGTTCGTCGCCAAGGCCAGCACCGGCGCGCAGGTCATCAACGATTCGCGCGACCCGACGCACGCCTGGATCGTCGAGACGGTGCGCCGCTTCGCGCGGCAGGCGGGCGTCGAGATGCCCGAGGTCGCGATCTACGAAGGCCCGCCGAACGCCTTTGCCACCGGCGCGTTCAAGAACTCGGCGCTGGTGGCGGTGTCCACCGGCCTGCTGCAGAGCATGACGCGCGACGAGGTCGAGGCGGTGATCGGCCACGAGGTCGCGCACGTGGCCAACGGCGACATGGTGACGATGACGCTGATCCAGGGCGTGATGAACACCTTCGTGGTCTTCATCTCGCGCATCGTCGGCTACTTCGTCGACCGCGTCGTGTTCAAGACCGAGCGCGGTGTCGGCCCCGGCTTCATGATCACGACGATCGTGATGGACATCCTGCTCGGCTTCGTCGCGGCGATGATCGTCGCCTGGTTCTCGCGCCAGCGCGAGTTCCGCGCCGACGCGGGTGCGGCGCAGCTGATGGGCGACCGGCGGCCGATGATCAACGCGCTCGCGCGGCTCGGTGGCCTCGATCCGGGCGAGATGCCGAAGTCGCTGCAGGCGATGGGCATCAGCGCGCGGCCGAGCGGCCTGATGGCGCTGTTCTCCAGCCACCCGCCGATGGAAGAGCGGATCGCGCGCCTGCAGCAGAGCGCGGGCTGAACGGGCTCGGCATCTGTCGAGCACGGCAAAGCAGCGCCGCCGCCGGCGAAGCCGGCCCATGTCTCAGTTGCCGCCCAACAGTCGGTGCAGCTTCGAGGCGACGGCTGCAGCGTCGTCGGCCGCCAGCTTGCCGAGCTCGCCGCGCACCAGCCGATGGTCCAGCGTGAACAGTTTGAACCGCACCATCGAAGGGGCCGGCAAGCCGGCAGCGGCGATATCGGTCAGCGGGCAGTCGAGCGGCCATGGGCTGTTGCCGCGCGAGGTGATCATCGCCATGACCGAATGCCCCGCGGCGCTGTTGAAGCTGTCCGCATCGGACAGCACCAGGGCCGGCCGGTTCTTGGTCGTGTCGCGGTCGGTGAAGGGAAAGGGCACGCGCACGACCGCAAAGCGCTCAAAGGCCACGGTAGGCCTCTTCGTCGGCACTGCCGGACCACTCGGACAACGTGCCTTCGACGGCACGCAGGTACTCGATGTCCAGCGGCTGCACGCGGCGCACGGTAGCCGTGCCGTCGCTGCCGACTTCCCAGGCGATCAAGTCACCGGCCGACACCTGCATTGCCGTGCGCACGTCCTGCGGGATCGTGGTCTGGCCCTTGGCGGTGATCTTGGCGATGGCGAGCATGGGAAGCGGCAGACAAAGAAGCAGAATGCATTACTTCCTTACTTTACGACGGGCATTCTGGCCGGTCAAGCACGGCACGGCGTGCGCCGACTTCGACGACCGGGCGCCGGCACCGAGCCGCCGAAGCGGGCCTCATGCGCGCGCAAGCGCTGCGTTGCGCTGCGGCGCCATCGTCACGCGGCCAACTAAAGTGGTCTGATCACCATCAACCCGAGCGTGAATGGCCGGTCGGCGAGCGCTGGATACCGCTGTCGTGCCTTCTGTTCGTCCTCGCCCGCTTCGTTGCGGATGCTGAGGATCCATTCGACGTAGGCTTCGTCCAGCACCCCCACCCGGATGCCGCCGTCCGCCGCTGCCGGCTTGTCACCGAACAGGCCGGTGGCGCCGAGCTTGGTGAGCCGTACCCCCAGGCGCCCCAGGTAGGTGGCGTCGGCACCGACCTCGAACTGGATCGGGATCTCCAGCTCCTTCTGCGTCAGCGGCTGGTCGGGGTGCAGAAAGGCCAGGCCGATGCTCGTGATCGCATATCGCCCCGGCGGCATGTCCAGCAGCACCAGGTGCTGCACCTGACCGTCGGCGACCACCTGCGGCAGGGCCTTGCTGCCGAGGATCGCGTTGGCGAAGAACACGAACGAGCTCACCTCGCCGGTGTCGCGGTTGCGGGCATAGAGGCTGCGCAGCTTGACGTTGGCGCGCGGGCTCGATGTACACGCCCAGCAGCACCGGCTGGTGCTTGATGGCGGCCAGGTCGCGATCGCCGACGTCCAGCGCTTGCGTTGCAATACGCGCGTTCGAAGCGCACCCTGCGAGCACGGCGAGCAGCCCACACACCACGATCAGTCGTTTCATGCCGGCCCCCCGTCGAGTGATCGCCGATGTCGTCGAATCCGCTGCCCGGGCCGTCGGCGATCGATCCGCTAACGCGCCGGTGCCTGGCCGGCGATGCGCACGAGATCCGTCGACGCGCTCAGTCCGACCACGGTCTTTCGATGCAAGTCGTCGAAGGCCATCGCGGCTCGCGCCTGCGCGCGGTCGAACTGCGCCTGTGTGAGACCGCCATGGGTCGAGCCGCTGCGTGCGCCGACGAACACGAAGCGCTTGACTTCGGCACCCGTGGCATCGAGCAGCACCCATCTCGCCGTGACTTCGTCCGTCACGTCGGGCAGGGTGCCGGGCGAGTGGGCCAACAGCAGGTGTGTGAACGACACCAGGCGAAGCTCCGGGGACCCGGCGAGCGGCGGCTGATGGCAGCGCGCTTCGATGAAGGTGGCAGCACATACCGACTGCAGGCAGCGGCGATCGACCTCGTCCAGCGCATACGCAATCTGGTAGTTGAACGAGCCGCTGCCGCAGCTGCGGCGAGTGACCGCATCCGGCGCCAGCGTCACCGTTAGAGAGGTTGCGGCAATGCGCGGCACGTCAACCGCCGTGAACGCGATTGCGGACAGATCCGCGGGCGGAACGTTGCTGCACGCCACGAGCATCGCGGAGGACAGCACAACGCTCACATGTCGCAGCGCACTCATTGTGCAGCCTGCCTCAGGCAGGTTTCATGACATTCGCAGCGCTCCGACTCGGACAACCCTTTTCGGCGCAGCACAGCGCGCAGCACCACGGCAAACCTCCCCACGAACGTCGGATCGGCAAAGCTGCGCGGTGAAGACTGTTCTCAACTGGGCAAGAAGCCCTCTATCGACAGGTAGCGCTCGCCGGTGTCGTAGTTGAAGCCGAGCACGCGGCTGCCGGCGGGCAGCTCGGGCAGCTTCTGCGCGATGGCCGCCAGCGTCGCGCCGCTGGAGATGCCGACCAGCAGGCCTTCCTCGCGCGCGCAGCGCCGGGCCATCTCGCGCGCCGCTTCGGCATCGACCTGGATCACGCCGTCGAGTACCGCGGTGTGCAGGTTCCTCGGGATGAAGCCGGCGCCGATGCCCTGGATCGGGTGCGGCGCCGGCTGCCCGCCGCTGATCACCGGCGAGGCCGCCGGCTCGACCGCGAACACCTTCAGGCCGCGCCACTTCGCCTTCAGCACCTGGGCGCAACCGGTGATGTGACCGCCGGTGCCCACGCCGGTGATCAGCACGTCGAGCCCCTCGGGGAAGTCGTCGGCGATCTCCTGCGCGGTGGTGCGCACGTGCACCTCGATGTTCGCCGGGTTGTCGAACTGCTGCGGCATCCAGGCGCCCGGCGTGGCCGCGACGATCTCCTCGGCGCGCGCGATCGAGCCCTTCATGCCCTTCTCGCGCGGTGTCAGCTCGAAGGTCGCGCCGTACGCGAGCATCAGCCGGCGCCGCTCGACGCTCATGCTGTCCGGCATGACGAGGATCAACCTGTAGCCCTTGACGGCCGCGACCATCGCCAACCCGATGCCGGTGTTGCCCGAGGTCGGCTCGACGATCGTGCCGCCGGGCCCGAGCTGCCCGCGGCGCTCGGCGTCCTCGACCATCGACAGCGCGATCCGGTCCTTGATCGAGCCGCCGGGATTCGAGCGCTCGGATTTGACCCAGACCTCGGCCGAATCCGCCAAACCCGCGAACAGGCGGTTGATGCGCACGTGGGGCGTGTTGCCGATGGTGTCGAGAACGCTGTTGGCCTTCATCTCGTGCTCGCAGGTGGACGGGGCGCGATAATTGCACAGTGGAGCAGGCCAGACCGCCGCTGGTGCAACCCGGGTGGCGGCGCGCGAGCGCCGGGCCGAAAGGCCGCACTGGAGGAAGGTCCGGACTGCACAGGGCAGCGTAGGAGCTAACGGCTCTCCGCCGCGAGGCGAGGATCAGAGCAACAGAGACGAGTCGGGGTGGTCCCGCTCGGGGTGTTCTGCGAGGGGCCGGCGCAAGCCGGCCACCGGGTGGCGAGAGCCGCCCGGCCGCGGCGAGAGCCGCGGGCCGAGCAGCCACCCGGAGCGGCTTCGCCGCTCCGGGTGAAACGGGCAATCTCTACGCGCAGCAACACCCCATAGGCACGCGACGAGCGGCGCGGCAGCGTCCGCGCTCAACAGAACCCCGGCCCGGGGCGAGCGTGCGGGTAGGTGGCACCGAGCCGCGCAGCGATGCGTGGCCCAGACGAATGGCGGTCACGGCGCGGCGCCCGCAAGGGCGCTTCGCCGCACAGAATCCGGCCTATCGGCTTGCTTCACACTTTTCTCGACCGAGGCGGACCGGTCGCTTCGCTCGGCTGCCAGGGTGGCGCGGTGCGCGCGTCCGGCCGTGGCGGCGCGCCCGGGAGCCTGCGGCTCGGCAGCGTTGCCTGATCCCGTGGGGCGGGTCGGGCGGCGTCCGGTGCGGTGAGCCAATGTGGTTTCGCCACTTTGCACATTCCCCCGCGGGGGGCGGCCGGCAAGGCCGGCCCTGGGGGCGTTCTCAGGCCGGCACGACGAGCGCGTGCCGCGCCTGCCAGCGCAGCCCGGCGCCGGCCGGCGCCGGCTGCAGCACCATCTCCAGCGCCGTGCGGTCCGCCGGGTCGAGCGCGCGCCACAGGAAGTCGCGCGCATTGCCGGGGTCGCCGGCGACGAACAGCTGCGACGTCGCCTCGCCGAAGCTCGGGTGGCGCAGCTTGACGTGGATGTGCGGCGTGCGTCCCGGATACGGCACCGGCCGGATCGTGCGGAAGCGCAGGGCGCCGCCGTGCCCGCTGTGGCCGGCGCCCCAGCCCTGGAAGCCGGGGTCGAAGCGGCCTTCGGCACTGCGCACGGCCGGGTGGCGGTAGGCGGCAAGGGCATCGCACTGCCAGATCTCGACCTCGGCGCCGTCGACCGCGCGGCCGGCCGTGTCGATCACCTGCAGCTCGAGTCCGAGGTGCTCGCCGCGCGCGACGAGCACCGCGCCGTCGCGCTGCACGCGGCTCAGGTCGGCATCCTGGTCGGCCCACGGCTCGCGCCAGGCGCGCGGCGGGTAGAACGGGCCGTCGGTCATCGGGGCGATCGGCCGGCGCGGGGC
>JAFLDG010000002.1 GCA_017302495.1 Burkholderiales bacterium | reverse complement strand
CGCAAGCGCCGGCGCCGACCGTCGCGGCCGCCGCCACCGCCTCGGCCACGGCGAAGGCCGCCACCGCCGCCACCGAACGGGCCAACGCGGCCATGCAGCCGACCGTCGCCGCCTTCGACAAGCGCGACTTCGAGAACGCGACGCGGGGCAAGCTGGCCGAGCTGAACGACCCGCTGGTCAAGGCCGCCGACGGCCGCATCGTCTGGGATACGCGGCGCTTCGACTTCCTCAAGGCCGGTGCGCCGGCCAGCGCCAACCCCAGCCTGTGGCGCAACCAGCAGCTGCAGCACGCGCAGGGCCTGTTCAAGGTGGCCGACGGCATCTACCAGATCCGCGGCTACGACATCGCGAACATGACGCTGGTCGAAGGCAAGACCGGCTGGATCGTGATCGACACGATGCTCACCGAGTACGTGTCGCGCGCCGGCCTGAAGCTGGCGATGGACACGTTGAAGAGCACCAAGCCGGTGGTCGCGGTGATCTACACCCACAGCCACGCCGACCACTTCGGCGGCGTGCGCGGCGTGGTCGACGAAGCCGACGTGCGTTCGGGCAAGGTCAAGGTCGTCGCGCCCGACGAATTCATGGAACACGCGATCGCCGAGAACGTGCTCGCCGGCAACGCGATGACGCGGCGCGCGCACTACATGTACGGCGTCGCGCTGCCCGCCGACGCCAAGGGCACGCTCGGCACCGGGCTGGGCCTGGCGCTGAGCAACGGCTCGCCGGGGCTGATCCCGCCGACGCACACCATCAAGAAGACCGGCGAGGAGCTGACCATCGACGGCGTGCGCATCCAGTTCCAGATGGCGCAGGGATCGGAGGCGCCGTCGGAGTTCATGTTCTATTTCCCCGACAGGAAGGCGCTGTGCCTGTCCGAGGTGGCGACCCAGCACATGCACAACGTCTACACCATCCGCGGCGCGAAGGTGCGCGACGCGCTCGGCTGGAGCAAGTACATCAACGAGACGATGGACCTGTTCCCCGACGCCGAGGTGGCCTTCGCCAGCCACCACTGGCCGACCTGGGGCAAGGACAACATCCGCGCCTTCCTGGTCAACCAGCGCGACACCTACCGCTTCATCCACGACCGCGCGCTGCACCTGGCCAACCAGGGGCTGGTGATGGACGAACTCGGCAACGAGCCGTTCATGCCCAAGGCGCTCGCGGCCGACTCGGCCTCGCGCGGCTACTACGGCACGCTCAGCCACAACCTGCGCGCGGTCTACAACTTCTACCTCGGCTACTACGACGCCAACCCGGCCACCTTGCACCGGCTGGCGCCGGCCGACAGCGCGAAGCGCTACGTCGCCGCGATGGGCGGCGAGGCGGCGGTGATCGCCACCGCGCGCAAGGCCTTCGCCGACGGCGAGTACCGCTGGGTGGCCGAGCTGATGAACCACGCCGTCTTCGCCAACCCGGCCAGTGCCGAGGCGCGCGCGCTGCAGGCCGACGCGCTGGAACAGCTGGGCTATCAGGCCGAGTCCGCCACCTGGCGCAACGCCTACCTGATGGGCGCGCAGGAGCTGCGCATCGGCTACAAGCCGAGCGCGGTGAGCTCGAGCAGCCCGGACACGGTGCGCGGCATGACGAACGAGCTGCTGTTCGACTTCGTCGCGCTGCGCCTGGACCACACCAAGACCGACGGCCTGAAGGCGGCGATCCAGATGGAATTCACCGACACCAAGGAGACCTGGGCGCTGGAGCTGTCGAACTCGGTGCTCAACAGCACCAAGGGCCGGGTGCTGAAGAACCCGGACTTCAAGCTGACCCTGACCCGACCGGCCTTCCTGGCCATGCTGCTGCAGGGCAAGAAGCTGCCCGAGCTGGTGCAGGCCGGCATGGCCAAGGCCGAGGGCAACCCGCAAGCCTTCGGCGCGCTGGTCGCCAACATCGCCAACTTCACGCCTTCCTTCAACATCGTGACGCCCTGATCGGCGTCCGCAGGCAGGCAGGTCGATCGTGCAAGCACGCCCTTGGCCGGCGCCGGCCCCGGCGTGGCCGAATGCGCCTGCGTCGGCGTGCCCGGCGGTCCCCGACCGCCGTTCGACTTGACGACCGTGGAGGACCCGCGATGAACGAACGAGGCTCCCCGCTGCAGGCGCGCGCCGCGGCACCCGCCGAGGCCCTGACCCGACGCGAAGCGCTGAAGGTCGGCGCCGGCTTCGCGGCGATCGCGGCCGTTGCCGGCGCGCTCGGCGGATGCGGCCGCGCGTCGACGCCGGCGGCGCCGGGCTTCGCCTTCCTGCAGCCCGGCGATGTCCGGCTGTTCACTGCGCTGGCGCCGGCGGTGGTCAGCGAATTGGGCCGCTTCGACGAGGCCGAGCGCCAGCGGCTGGTCGGCCGGATGCTGCAGGTCATCGACGGCACGCTGTTCGCGATGGGCCTGCACAGCCGGCAGGAGGTGCGCAAGCTGCTCGACTTGCTGGCCATCGGGCCGCTGCGCTACGCGCTCACCGGCGTCGGCGCCTGGGACGAAGCCGGCGTGGAGAAGATGCAGGGCTTCCTCGCGCGCTGGCGCGGCAGCCGCTTCGCCACGCTGAACGCCGGCGGCAACGTGCTGGTCAAGCTCAGCGCATCGAGCTTCTACCTGCTGCCGGCGAGCTGGCCTTCGACCGGCTACCCCGGCCCGCTCGACTACGTGTTCAACGCGATCAACGCCTGAGGAGCGGACATGGCGATCCCCGACATCTACCGCGAAGGCATCGCCTCGGGCTGGAAGGTGATCGACGGCGCGCGGCTGGGCACGGCGCAGACCTTCGAGGCCGACGTGGCCATCGTCGGCAGCGGCGCCGGCGGCGGCGTGGCGGCCGAGATCCTGAGCCTGGCCGGGCTGAAGGTGCTGCTGATCGAGGAAGGCGCGCTGCGCAGCTCCGACAGCTTCAAGGACATGGACGAGCTGCGCGCGTTCAAGGAGCTGTACCAGGAAGCCGGCGCGCGCGCGACCTCCGACGGCGCGATCGCGGTGCTTCAGGGGCGCTCGGTCGGCGGCTCGACCACGGTCAACTGGACCTCGAGTTTCCGCACGCCGGCGCCGACGCTGCAGCACTGGGCCGAGCAGCACGAGGTGATCGGCCACGGCGTCGAAGACATGAAGCCGTGGTTCGAGAAGATGGAGCAGCGGCTGCACGTGATGCCGTGGCAGGCGCGGAACGCCAACAACAGCGTGCTCGAGCGCGGCTGCGCAAAGCTCGGCTGGGAGGCCCACGCCATTCCGCGCAACGTCAAGGGCTGCTGGAACAGCGGCTACTGCGGCTTCGGCTGCCCGGTCAACGCCAAGCAGTCGATGCTGGTGTCGACCATTCCCGTCGCCTTGCAGCACGGCGCGACGCTGCTGCACCGGGTGCGCGTGCGCCGGCTGGAGCACGCCGACGGCAGGGTCGGCAGCGCGGTCGGCGAAGCGCTGCGCGAAGACGGCCTGACCCCCAGCGGCGTGACGCTGACGATCAAGGCGCGCCACTACATCGCCGCCGGCGGCGCGATCAACACGCCGGCGCTGCTGCTGCGCTCGGCCGCGCCCGACCCGCACGAGCGGCTGGGCAAGCGCACGCTGATCCACCCGGTGGTGCTGTCGCTGGCGCAGATGCCGGAGCGGATCGACCCCTTCTACGGTGCGCCGCAGTCGATCGCGTCCGACCACTTCCAGTGGAAGGACGGCGCGACGGGGCCGATGGGCTACAAGCTCGAGGTGCCGCCGATCTTCCCGGGCATCGGCGCCGGGGTTCTGAACCAGTACGGCAAGGCGCTGCAGCAGGAGGCGGCCGCCTTGCCGCACACCAACGCGGTGCTGGCGCTGCTGCGCGACGGCTTCGTCGAGCAGAGCCCCGGCGGCCGCGTGCGCCTGGCCGACGACGGCAGCCCGGTCCTCGACTACGACCTCAGTGACTACGTCTGGGACGGTGTCAGGCGCGCCTACCTCAGCATGGCCGAGCTGCAGTTCGCGGCCGGCGCCAGCAGCGTGCGCGCGGCGCACCTGGACGCCAGCCACCAGACCCGCTGGGATGCGGCCAGACGCCAGATCACCGAGCTGCCGCTGAAGAAATTCCGCGCGACGCTGTTCACGGCCCACCTGATGGGCGGCTGCGGCATGAGCCAGAACGCCCGGCGCGGCGTGGTCGACAGCCGCGGCCGGCACCACCAGCTGGCCAACCTGTCGGTGATGGACGGCTCGGTGTTCCCGACCAGCATCGGCGCCAATCCGCAGCTGTCGATCTTCGCGCTGACGGCGCAGAACGCGAGCTTGCTGGCCAAGGAGCTGGCTGGCTGAGAAGGCGGCCGGATCTTGCGCCGCAGGTCGCTTCGGCTGCGCGGCGGCTGCAGCGCGCTGGTCCGTGGCGGGCGGGATGCAGTCTGCGCCCGCGGCGCGACGCAGTGCATGGCCATGGCGACGGCGACGGCGACGGCGATCGCGCGGCCGCTGCCGAAGGAGCCCGTGGCCGACGCCCGAGCCCGCGAGCTGCGGCGACCTGACGATGCTCGCCGCATCGACGGCGCGATATCGGCACCGGGCGCGCCGGGGTGATTCGTCGCTGCGGGCTCAGGCCCGCGCGTACCACAGCGCGGCGCAGAAGTGGCACGCGCTGCCGCCGATGACGAACAGGTGCCAGACGAAGTGGACGTAGCGCAGCCGGTGGTCGAACAGGAACACGATCGCCCCGATCGTGTAGCTTAGGCCGCCGGCCGCGAGCCAGGCCAGGCCGGCGCCGGGCATGCGCTGGCTCAGCGGCACGACCGCCACGAGCGCGATCCAGCCCATCGCCACGTACAGCCCGGTGGACCACAGCGGGTGCTTCAGCCGGTTCAGCAGCTTGATCGCCGCGCCCACCGCCGCCGCGGTCCAGACGATGCCGGCCAGCGTCAGCCCCCAGGCGCCGCGCAGCACGCCGAAGGTGAAGGGCGTGTAGCTGCCGGCGATGAACAGGTAGATCGCGGCGTGGTCGAAACGCTTGAACCAGGCCTTGGCCCGGCTCGGGGGCAGCGCGTGGTACAGCGTCGACACCAGGTACAGCAGGATCATCGTGCCGGCGAACACGCTGACCGCGGCCACGTCCGCCGCCGAGCCCTGCCGCCCCGCGTGCCAGACCAGGATCGGCAGCGAGGCGATCGCCAGCAACAGCCCCAGGCCGTGGCTGATCGCGTTGGCGATCTCCTCGCCGAGCGTCTGCGGCCGATCGATCGCCAGGGTTCGCATGAGCCGATTCTGCCCGCGCGCGGCGGCCGCGCCGGCACCGCGTCCCCGCCGAGCGGGGCACCGGCATGCAAGACCGCACTGTCCGGCGCCTCCTGCTCCCGATCATCGGCGGGTTGCTGCTCGCCGTCTCGGCGATGGGCTGCACGTTCATCGTCGCGGGCGCGGGCGGGCAGTTCGGAACGACCGGATACTTCCACCCTCGGTCGGCCGGCTCTGCGCCGCGGAGCCGGCCTGACGATGATCGACCGGAGCCAACGATGAACATTGCCAGTTTCGACGACCTGCTGTCGGCGGCGCGTGCGCAACCCGAACCGCAGCGGCTGCTGTTCGTGTTCACCGCGGCCGAGCTGCCGGGCGACGCGACGCCGGAGCAGCGGGCGCGCTTCCAGGCCGGCCAGGGGGGTACGTTGACCCCGCTGATGTGCGTCGACAAATCGCCTGCCGAGGTGCCCTCGTTCGGCGCGCTGCTCGAAGAGTCGCGACGGGCCGGCCCCTCGTGGGACATCGTCTTCGTCGCTGCGCTGGCGGGCACCGCCGGTCGCAGCCCGACCCACGTCGACGCCGAAGCGTCGCTGCAACGCATGGTCGAAGCCATCAAGGCCGGCCGAATCGGCGGCTTCGTTCCCTTCGATGCTCACGGCCAGCCGGTCCGCTTCGACTGATCGGAGGACCTCGGATCGCGGACGGCGACGCGACGCGCCGCGAACAGCCCGGCCCTGCGCAGCGGGGATACGCCCGGGATCTGCCCGGCGCCCCGCCAGTTTCCCCGGATGACGCCGAGCCGCCACCGTGTCAGCATTGAATGATGAGCACCTCGACCTCCTCTTTCCTTTCCAACGCCGACGGCACCCGGGTCGTGACCTATGCCTGGGCCGACGTTGCCGGCGCACCCGCCGGCGTGGTGCAGATCGCCCACGGGCTCGCCGAGCATGGTGAACGCTACGACCGCTTCGCCAAGGCGCTGAATGCGGCCGGCTTTCTGGTCCACGCCGTCGATCACCGCGGGCACGGGCGCACCGCCAAGGGCCGGCTGGGTGGCTTCGGCCCGGCCGGGTTCGAAGGGCTGATCGCCGACGTCGTCCAGTTCGGGGCGGCGCTGCGGGCGCAGCACGGCCGCCTGCCGCTGTTCCTGGTCGGGCACTCGATGGGGTCGTTTGCGGCCCAGGCGGCGATCGTCGATCACGCATCGACCTGGTCGGGGGTGGTCCTGTCCGGATCGACCGCGTTGGACATGCTGGCCGCCGGCATGGCCAACGCACCCGCCGACGCGCCCACCGGGCTCGAGGCGTTCAACGCCGGCTTCGAACACCGCACCGGCTACGAGTGGCTGTCGCGCGACGCCGCCGAGGTCGATGCCTACGTCGCCGACCCCTGGTGCGGCTGGGACATCCCGGACGACGTGATCCCGTCGCTGTTCGCGCCCGCGCCCCGGCTGGCCGATCCGGCGCTGCTGGCCGGCATCCGCCGCGACCTGCCGATCCTGATCGCCTCCGGCGACGCCGACCCGCTCGCGGGCGGCGGTGGGCTGGTCCATCTGCTGGGGCAGCGCTACCGCGATGCCGGCATCGCCGATGTGACCGTCACGCTGTACCCGGGCGCGCGCCACGAGATCCTGAACGAGACCAACCGCGCCGAGGTGACGGCCGACATCATCGCCTGGCTGCGCGCCCGCGCGGCATAGGCGGCGTTCCCGTCGTGAGGCGGGAGCCTCTCATCGGGTCGGTCGTTGCCGTCCGCGGCCCGAAGGGCCGTTGCCTGTCCGTTGGCTCCGACCTCGCAATGGATCCGGGTCGGGCCCGGTGCCACCTACAATTCATTGGCACGCACGGCACGATGAACGATGTCGGCGCCCCGGCGCCCGAACCAGGCGCAGCGACAGCGATTCGTCAGGACAACGCATGACCCACGACCCCCACACCGAATTCTGGGGACACCAGCTCGACGGCCTGATCGGCGAGATCGTGCGCGAGGCCTCCATCTGCCAGGTCAGGCTGCTCGACCCGGGTGTGGTCGATGCGGTGCTGCACGACAACGCGTCGGTCTGCGGGCACGACAACCCGGCCGCCTTCAAGAAGCTGCGCGAGTTGCTGATGATGACCTTCGTGGTGCGCGGCAAGGCCTTCGACAGCCTGGGCCCGCTCGAAGCCGACGCCCTGATCCAGGAGATCAGCGCGAAGCTGAAGGAAAGGCTCGGCAGCTCGGCCGGGGGCCGCTTCGGCGGGCCCGCCACCTGAGCGCCCCCAGGGCCCGGCTGCGCCCGGCCCGCCCCCCGTCGGGGTCGCGCCAAGGGGCGGAGGCACACTCGCGCGAGGGGCGCTACCGCCCCGCCGCAGCGCTCGCCGCGTTCCGAGGCTGCGGCGCCTGCCGCGCCGCCTCGTCGACCCAGCCGCCGCCCATGGCCACGTACACGGCGACGAGCTGCGTCAGCGCATCGGCCTGCGAGCGCACCGCCGCCAGCTCGGCGCCGAACAGCTCGTTCTGCGCGTACAGCACCTCCAGGTAGTCGGCATAGCCGTTGTCCCAGCGCAGCTTGGACAAGCGCGCGAACTCGCGCAGCGCCGCCACGCGCCGCATCTGCGCGCCGGACTCGTCGCGCTTCTTCACGCTGCCGGTGAGCGCGTCGTTGGTCTCGCGGAAGGCGTTGAGGATCACGCGCTGGTAGTTGGCCAGCGCCTCGCGCTGGGCGGCTTCGGCGCCGGCCACCTGGCCCTCGATCGTGCCGAAGGTGAAGATCGGGCCCGTCAGCGCCGCCGCGACGCCCCAGGCGACCGAGGCGCTGCTCAGGAAGTCGCCGAGCGCGGCGCTGACCGAGCCGAGCGTGCCGGTCAGGCTCAGCTGCGGGTAGTACAGCGACTGCGCGACGCCGACGTTGGCGTTGGCCGCGACCAGGTTCTGCTCGGCCTGCAGGATGTCGGGGCGGCGCTCGAGCAGGCTCGCCGGCAGGCCCGCCGGCAGCCGCGGCGGCAGCAGCCGGTCGATGGTCTTGCCGCGCGGCAGCGGGCCGGGGTTGCGGCCCAGCAGCACCGCGATCAGGTTCTCCTGCGCGGCGATCTGCTGCTCGATGCCCGGGATCGCGGCCCGCGCCTGCTCGACCTGCGAATTGATCTGCTCGACCTCCACCGCCGACACCACGCCGCCCTTGAAGCGCAGCGCGAAGATGCGTTGGGTGTCGGCATAGTTGGCGGCGGTGGCACGCGCGATCTCGAGCTGGCGGTCCAGACCGCGCAGCGCGACATAGCTGGAGCTCACGCTGCCGACCAGCGACAGCACCACGCCGCGCCGGCCCTGCTCGCTGGCATAGACCTGCGCCTGCGCCGCCTCGGTCTGGCGCGCCACGCGGCCGAAGAGGTCGATCTGCCACTGCGCCGACAGCGCCCCCTGGTACAGCGTGCTGTAGGGGTCGGCCCCCGGCGGCAGCGCCGGCACGCCGACGCGGCTGGCGCGGTTGCGGCTGGCGTCGGCACCGTAGCCGAGCTGCGGGAAGAACTGCGCGCGCGTGGTCGTGAGCTGGCCGATGAACTGGTCGACCCGCGCCGCGGCGACCCGCAGGTCGCGGTTGTCGGCCAGCGCCTGCTCGATCAGCTGGTCGAGCACCGGGTCGTCGAACTGGCGCCACCAGCGCGTGTCGGCCAGCTCGCCGGCGGTTGCCGCGTCGATGCGCCAGGCCGGCGGCACATCGACCTCGGGCCGCAGGTAGTTGGGCCCGACCGTGCAGCCGGCGGCCAGCAGCGCGGCTCCGATCACGCAGGCGAAAAAGGGTCGGCGCTGCATCTCAATGGCCCCCTTCGGCAGCGGCCGGCGCCGCGGCGGCAGGCCGCTTGCCGAAGCGCCGGCTCAGCGATTCGAGCAGCCAGAAGAAGAAGGGCGCGAAGAAGATCGCGACGAAGGTGCTGGCGACGATGCCGCCGATGACGCCGGTGCCGATGGCGCGCAGGCTGTTCGCGCCCGGCCCGCTGGCCAGCGCCAGCGGCACGCAGCCCAGGCCGAAGGCGAGCGAGGTCATGACGATCGCGCGCAGCCGCGCCCGCGCCGCCTGCAGCGCCGCTTCCTTCACCGCCATGCCGGCGCGCACGTGTTCGATCGCCACCTCGCAGATCAGGATCGCGTTCTTCGCCGACAGGCCGACCAGCGTCACCAGCCCGACCTGGAAGTACACGTCGTTCTCCAGCCCCAGCGCCCAGGTCAGCAGCAGCGCACCGAGGATGGCCACCGGCACCGTCAGCAGCACGGCCACCGGCAGCGTCCACTTCTCGAACTGCGCGGCCAGCAGCAGGAAGACGACGATCAGCCCGGCGACGAAGGCGATGGCCGAGGTGCTGCCCGAGGCCTTCTCCTGCAGCGCCTGGCCGGCCCAGGCGTAGCTGAAGCCCTCCGGCAGCGCCTGCGCGGCGATCTCCTCCATCGCCGCCAGCGCCTGGCCCGAGCTGTAGCCCGGCGCCGGGTTGCCGGTGATCTTCACCGCCTGGAAGCCGTTGAAGCGCTCCAGCAGCTTCGGCGCCGCCACGTAGCGGGTGCGGATCAAGCCCGACAGCGGCACCATCTTGCCGCTGTGCGAGCGCACGAACACGCGCTCGAAGTCCTGCGGGTCCATGCGGTACTTCGCGTCGGCCTGCAGCACCACCCACCAGACGCGGCTGGACTGGCTGAACTGGCCCACCACCTGCGAGCCGAAGAAGGACTGCATGGTCTGGAACGCGTCCTGCACCGACACGCCCAGCACCTCGGCCTTGGCGCGGTCCAGGTCGACCAGCAGCTGCTGCGTGGCGCCGCGGAAGGTGGTGCGCACCCCCGCCAGCTCGGGCCGCGCGCTCGCCGCCTGGACCACCGCCTGCACCGCCTGCTCGGTGGCGCGCACGCCGCCGGCGCCGCGGTTCTGCACGTAGAACTCGAAGCCGCCGGTGGTGCCCAGGCCGGGGATCGACGGCGGGTTCACCGCGAAGGCGAAGCCCTCGCTCAGATTGGACAGCTGGCGGTTGATGCGCGGCAGCGCGGCAAAGCTCAGCATCGACGCGTCGCTGCGCTGGTCGAAGGGCTTCATCGCCACGAACAGCACCGCCGCGTTGTTGCTGATGCCGCCGTCGGCGAAGCTGTAGCCGTTGACCGAGGCCACGTCCTGCACGGCCGGGTCGGCAGCGACGACGGCCACCACCTTGCTCACCAGCTCGGCCACCACCCCCTGGCTGGCGGTATCCGGCGCCTCGACGATGACGAAGAAGTAGCCCTGGTCCTCCTCCGGCACGAAGCTGCCGGGCAGCGCGCGGAACATCAGGAAGATGCCGGCCAGCACCGCGATGAACAGCCCCAGCGTCACCGGCCAGGCCTGCACCGCGCGCGCCACGCCGCCGACGTAGCCGTTCGTCAACCTCGCGAAACCGTTCTCGAACCAGCGGAAGAAACCCTTCTTCTCGCCGTGGTGCGCCTTGATGATGATCGCCGCCAGCGCCGGCGACAGCGTGAGCGCCATCACGCCCGACAGCACCACCGAGATGGCGATGGTCACCGCGAACTGCTGGTACAGCTTGCCGGTCACGCCGCCGAGGAAGGCCACCGGCAGGAACACCGCCACCAGCACCAGCACGATCGAGATCAGCGCGCCGGCGATCTCGGTCATCGCCTTCATCGAGGCCTCGAGCGCACCGAGGCCGTGCTTCGTCATGTTGGTCTCGACGTTCTCGACCACGACGATCGCGTCGTCGACCACCAGGCCGATGGCCAGGATCATGCCGAACATCGTCAGCATGTTGATCGAGAAGCCCAGCAGCGCCATGCCGATGAAGGTGCCGACGATCGACACCGGCACCGCCAGGATCGGGATGATGGTGGCGCGCAGGCTCTGCAGGAACAGGTACACCACCAGCACCACCAGCACCACCGCCTCGAAGAAGGTGTGCACCACCTTGTCGATCGACTCCAGCGTGAACAGGCTGGTGTCGAGCGAGATGTTGTAGTCCAGCCCCGAGGGGAAGGACTTCTTCAGCTCCGCCATGCGCGCGCGCACCGCGGTCGCCGTCTGCACCGCGTTCGCGCCCGGCTGCTGGAAGATGCCGACGGTGGTGCCGGTCTTGCCGTTCATCAGGCTGGAGACCGAGTAGTCCATCTTCGCCAGCTCGACGCGGCCGATGTCGCGCACGCGCACGATCGCCGTGCCCTGCTGCGCGGTGCGCACGATGATGTCCTCGAAGTCCTCGGGCTTGGTCAGCAGCCCCTGCGCGGTGATGACGAAGGTCTGCTGCACGCCGGGCAGCGCCGGCGGCGCGCCGATCTGGCCGATGCCGAAGGTCTGGTTCTGGCTCTGGATGGCGGCGGCCACCTCCTGCGCCGAGATGCCCAGCTGCGCCATGCGGTCGGGCTGCAGCCACACGCGCATCGCGATGTCGGGCAGGCCGAAGACCGAGGTGCGGTTGGCGCCGGGAACGCGCTTCAGCTCCTCCACCACGTACAGCTGGGTGAAGTTGTCGATGTAGGTCGAGTCGTAGCGGCCGTCGGGCGAGTACACCGACAGCACCATCATCAGGCTGGACGACTGCTTGTCGACCGTGACGCCCTGCTGGTTCACCACCTGCGGCACCTGCGACAGCGCCTGGCTGACGCGGTTCTGCACGTTGACCTGGTTGATGTCGGGGTCGCTGCCGGGCTGGAAGACGACGCTGATCGTCAGGTTGCCGCTCGAGCTGCTGACCGAGTTGAAGTACAGCAGGTTGTCGATGCCGTTGATCTGCGCCTCCAGCGGCGCGGCCACGGTGTTGGCGATGACCTCGGCGGTGGCGCCGGGATAGCGCGCGTTGATGGTCACCTGCGGCGGCGCCATCTCCGGGTACTGCTCGATCGGCAGCGCCAGCATCGACACCAGCCCGCCGAGCAGGATCAGGATCGAGATGACCGACGACAGGATCGGCCGGCGGATGAAGAAGTGGGTGAACATCGGGTGCGCCGGCGGCCTACTTCTTCGGCGCGGCGGCCGCAGCCGACGCTGCCGAAGCCGGCGAGGCCGCTGCCGCGGCGCCCTCCGCCACCACCTGCACCGGCTGCCCCGGCACCACCTTCATCAGGCCGTCGACGACGATGCGGTCGCCGCCGTGCAGGCCGCTGGTGATGACGATGTCCCTCTCGCCGAAATAGTCGCCGACGACCACCGGCCGCAGCTCGGCCACGCCGCTGGCATTCACCACGTACACCGTGTGGCCGTTGGCGCCCTGCTGCACCGCCAGCTGCGGCACGACGATCGCGTTCGGCCGGGTCGCGCCGCGCAGGAAGGCGGTGACGAACATGCCGGGGCGCAGCTCGAGCTTCGGGTTCGGCAGCACCGCGCGCACCTGGAACGAGCCGGTGTCGGCGCTGAACGAGGGGTCGGCGAAGCTGATGCGGCCGCGCTGCGGGAAGGCCGAGCCGTCGGGCAGCACCAGGTCCACCTCGTAGGCCTGGTTCTTCGGCGCCCGCACTAGCCCGCGCTTGCGTTCGTCGGCCCAGCGCGCGGCCTGGTTCTGCGAGATGCTGAAGGTGACCCAGATCGGGTCGATCGCGGCGACGTAGGTCAGGTTGGCCGATTCGGCGGTGGCGTTGACGAAGGCACCCTGGCGCTGCAGCGCACGGCCCGCGACGCCGTTGAGCGGGCTGCGGATGGTCACGTAGCCGAGATTCAGCTGGGCCTGCGTCACCGTCGCCTGCGCCGAATAGACGGCCGCCTTGGACGCGTCGAACTCGCCCTGGGCGCGGTCGAGGTCGGCCTTGGACAGCGCGTTCTGCTCGGCCAGCGGCTTGACGCGCGCCAGGTTGGCTTCGGCGGTGGCCAGGCGCGCCTGCTGCGACTGCAGCGCGCCCTGCGCCGCCTCGAGCTGCGCCTGGAAGGGCTTGCGGTCCAGCTCGAACATCAGCTGCCCGGCCTTGACCAGCTCGCCTTCCTGGTAGGCGATGCGGTCGAGGAAGCCCGACACGCGCGCGACGATGTTCACCTGGCGCGAGCTCTCGGTCTGCGCGGTGAAGCTCAGCGTGAACGGGATGTCGCGCGGCTGCAGCGTCAGCACCTTGACCTGCGGCGCGGCGCGGGCCTGGTCCCGCGGGGCCGCGGGCTTGTCGCAGGCCGCGAGGGCCGCGCAAGCAGCCATGAAGCCGAGGATTCGAAAAAGTCTGCGCGAGGGCATGGCCGACCTGCCGGACGTCGAACAAAGCGCGCGATTTTGCCTTGCCGTGGGGGCGGGTCGCCGGGGGCGCGGTCGCCCCGGTGCTCGAGCGGGGCAACTTCGCCGCCGGGATTCGTCCGGGCCGAACGAAACCCGCCGCCCGAGCCGCGGGGGGGCCGACGACCGGTCGGCCGTCAGGCCGCGGCCGCCGCGGGCCGCGACCGCATCAGCGAGAACGCCGCCGGCACGACGAACAGCGACAGCAGCGGCGCGGTGATCATGCCGCCCAGCATCGGCGCCGCGATCCGGCTCATCACCTCCGCGCCGGTGCCGCTGCCCCAGACGATCGGCACCAGGCCGGCCAGGATCACCGCGACCGTCATCGCCTTCGGCCGCACCCGCAGCACGGCACCCTCGCGGATCGCGTCGTGCACGACGGCGATCGACGGTGCCGCGCCCGCCTGCAGCCGCGCCTGCAGCGCCTGCTTCAGGTACAGCAGCATGACCACGCCGAACTCGGCGGCCACGCCCGCGAGCGCGATGAAGCCCACCCCGGTGGCGATCGACAGGTGGTAGCCCATCGCCCAGAGGAACCACACCCCGCCGGTCAACGCGAAGGGCAGCGTCGCCATGATCAGCAGCGCCTCGTCCACGCGATCGAAGGTCAGGACCAGCAGCACGAAGATGATCATCAGCGTCGCCGGGACGACGATCTTCAGCCGCGCGTTCGCCCGCTCCAGGAACTCGAACTGCCCCGAAAAGCCGAGGCTCGTGCCCGGCGCCAGCGTCACGTCGCGCGCCACCGCGGCGCGCAGGTCGGCCGCCACCGAGGCCAGGTCGCGGCCGCGCACGTCGACGTAGACCCAGCCCGAGGGCCGCGCGTTCTCGCTCTTGAGCATCGGCGGGCCGTCGCTCAGCGCGATCGTCGCCACGGTGCCGAGCGTGACCTGCTGCCCCATCGGCGTGAACACCGGCAGCGCCGCCAGCCGCTCGGGCGTGTCGCGCCACTCGCGCGGGTAGCGCAGGTTGATCGGGAAGCGCGCCAGGCCCTCCACCGTCTCGGCGACGTTCTCGCCGCCGATCGCGCCGCTCACCACCGCCTGCACGTCGGCGATGTTCAGCCCGTAACGCGCGGCCGCGGCGCGGTCGATCTGCACGTCGACGTAGCGGCCGCCGGTCAGGCGCTCGGCCAGCGCCGACGACACCCCCGGCACGGTCTTCGCCACCCGCTCCACGTCCTGCGCGATGCGGTCGATGACGGCCAGGTCGCTGCCCGTCACCTTGACGCCGATCGGGCTCTTGATGCCGGTGGCGAGCATGTCGATGCGGTTGCGGATCGGCGGGATCCAGATGTTCGCCAGCCCGGGCACCTTGACCGCGGCGTCGAGTTCCTCGACCAGCTTCTCCGGCGTCATGCCGGCCCGCCATTGGTCGCGGGGTTTGAGCTTGACCGTGGTCTCGAACATCTCCAGGGGCGCCGGGTCGGTGGCCGTCTCGGCGCGGCCGGCCTTGCCGAACACGCGCTCGACCTCGGGCACGGTCTTGATCATCCGGTTGGTGATCTGCAGCAGCTCGGCCGCCTTCTGCGCCGACAGCCCCGGCAGCGCCGACGGCATGTAGAGCAGATCGCCTTCGTCCAGCCGCGGCAGGAACTCGCCGCCCAGCCGCGACAGCGGCCAGGCCGTGCTCGCAGCCACCACCACCGCCAGCAGCAGCGTGACTTTCGGCCGGCGCAGCACCCACTCCAGCGCCGGCCGGTAGGCAGCGATCAGCGCGCGCGTGATCGGGTTCTTGCGCTCGTCGGGAATGCGGCCGCGGATCCACGCGCCCATCAGCACCGGGATCAGCGTCACCGACAGGCCCGCGGCCGCGGCCATCGCGTAGGTCTTGGTGTAGGCCAGCGGGCCGAACAGCCGCCCTTCCTGCGCCTGCAGCGTGAACACCGGGATGAAGCTCAGCGTGATGATCAGCAGCGAGAAGAACAGCGCCGGGCCCACCTCCTCGGCGGCGTCGGTGATCACCTTCCAGCGCGCCTCGCCGGCCAGCGACTGCCCGGGATGCGCGTGCTGCCAGGCCTCGAGCTTCTTGTGCGCGTTCTCGATCATCACCACCGCGGCATCGACCATCGCGCCGATCGCGATCGCGATCCCGCCGAGCGACATGATGTTGGCGTTGATGCCCTGCCCGCGCATGACCAGGAACGCGGTCATCACCCCCAGCGGCAGCGCGATGATCGCCACCGCCGCCGAGCGCAGGTGCCAGAGGAAGACGATGCACACCGCAGCGACGACGATGAACTCCTCGACCAGCTTGGCGCTGAGGTTGGCGATCGCGCGCTCGATCAGCGAGCGCGCCCAGTACAGGTCGGTGCCGTCGTCGAACAGGATGTAGACGAAGCTGTCGCCGAAGAACGAGAAGCCGCGCACCGTGCGCGCGCCGGGCACCGACAGCATCGTCGTCGCCAGCGGGTAGGTCACCTGGTTCTCGACGATCTGCGGCGCCTGCCCCGGCAGCGTCGTGCGGATGATGACCAGCGCGTCGGACAGGTCCGGCAGCGCATCGACCGGCGTCGTGCGCACGCCCCACAGCCCGGCCGCGGCGAAGAAGACCATCGCCAGCACGACCAGGAAGCGGTTCGCCACCCACCCGCGGATCGGGCGCGATCATCGGTGCAGATCCGCTGCCGGCCCCATGGCCGGCGCGGGCCGGCTCAGGCCACGCGCCCGGCGGCCGCCGGCAGGTGCTCGTCGTCGCCCTCGCCGAGACGGTTCAACCAGAACACGAACTGCATTAGACTTGCTCCGTGATTCGACGCGTCGTCTTCATACTCGTCTGCCTGGGCCTCGCCCTTCAAGGCAGTGCCGTCCGCGCGCTGGAGAAGACGCCTTGTCCGATGGAAGCCCCGATGCAGGCGACGCTGGCTGCGGGTGACCTGGTTCCGGACGATATGCCGGACTGCTGCAACGATCTGCAGACCTTCGCGCAGACGGGCCACGCTTGCAAGGCGGGCACGGACTGCAGCGTGCCTACGGCCATTGCGCCGGCGTCCTTGGCGGGAACCGCCGATGCGGCCGCTCCGACCTGTGCGCCGGAAGCAAGCGCCACGGCGGTTCTTCCGGCGCCGACCGCCACGCCCTGGCGGCCTCCCGCACGGCACTGACCTGAAATCGCGCCGGTGGCGCGCCGAAGACCTGCGCGCGTCCGGCGCCGGGTCGGTCAGTCGCCTGTGCGTCGCGCGCCCGCGCGACGCGTGTCGGAGTTCCGTACATGCCCTTCTCATCCAGTGCGAGCGCGAGCCAGCGCCCACGCCGCGGCCACCCATGGGTGACGCACGCCCGGCTCGCAGCGGCCCTGCTGCTGTCTCACATGGCGCACGCGCAGGCGCCGGCGGCTGCGAGCGCCATGCCGGCGCTCTCCGTTCACGAAGCGGCGCGCGCCGCTGCCGTCCGTGCCGCATCGCCGACCGCCGCCGAGGCGGCGGCGCAGGCCGCGCGCGAGTTGGCCGTGGCCAGCGCACAGCTTCCCGACCCGGTGTTGCGACTGTCGCTGGACAACGTGCCCGTGGACGGCCCCGACGCCTTCAGCACGACGCGCGACTTCATGACGCAGCGCTCGGTCAGCCTGATGCAGACCTTCACCCGCGAGGACAAGCGCAACGCCCGGGTCGATCGATTCAGGCGCGAGGCCGACGCGGCACAGGCTGAGCGCCGCGTGCGTATCGCAGCGGTGCAGCGCGAGGCCGCGATCGCCTGGTTCGAACGCCGCGCGGCCGAGCAGCGTCTGGCGCTGCTGCGCGTGCAGCGCGAGGAGGCGCGGCTGCAGATCGAGGCTGCCGAGGCCGCGCTGCGCGCCGGCCACGGCAGCGCGGCCGACACGATCGGCGCGCGTGACGCACTGGCACAGATCGACCAGGCCGAACTGGCCGCCCGAGCCGAACTCGCCAACACCCGTCGCATGCTGGCGCGCTGGACCGGCGGCCCCGATGAGCAGCCGCTGGCTGCGGCGCCGAAGCTGGAACGCCACGCGTTTGTCGTGCACGACCTGGCGGACCGGCTGCAACAGCACCCCGACCTGGTGCAACTCGCGGCACGCGAGGCTGTGGCCGCATCGGAGGCGGACATCGCCCGCGCCGAGCGCGAGCCGGACTGGACTGCGGAGCTGATGTACAGCCTGCGCGGCTCGCGCTACTCGAACATGATGTCGGTCGCGATTTCCGTGCCCCTGCCCTGGGACCGGCCGCAGCGCCAGGACCGCGAACTCGCCGCGCGGCTGGCGCAGGCCGAGGCGCTGCGTGCAGAGCGCGTGGAGCTGGGGCGCGACCAACTCGCACGCACGCAGGTCTGGATCGAGGCCTGGCGGGCCGGCCTGGCGCGGCTCGCGCTGATCGACCTGGAACGTGAGCCGCTGGCACGCCAGCGCGTCGATGCCGCGCTGGGCGCCTACCGAGGCGGCAGCGCTGCGCTCGCAGCAGTTCTCGAAGCGCGCCGTGCGGTGCTGGCGCTGGGCATGGACCGCATCGATGTCGAACTCGAGACCGCGCGCCTGTGGGCCCGGCTCGAGTTCCTGATTCCCGACCCGGACACGCGAGCGGTCCCGGCCCCGGCCGTACCCGCCGCAGCCACGTCAGAGGCGTCAAGATGAATCGCAAGACCACGATCCTCGGTGCGGCCGCGCTGATTGTCGCCGCCGGCATCGGCGCCTTCGCCTGGCGGCTGGGCCTGCAGCAGGGCATGGGCATGGCTTCGGCACCGCAGCCCGCGGCAGCCGGTCCGGCCGACCCTTCGCAGTGGAGCATTCCGCAAGGCGAAGAAGCCACCCGCCGCCACATCCGCGACGGACTGAAGGCCGGTGATGTCGACCCCGTCACCGGCCTGCGCATCCAGAACTATCACGATCCGATGGTGCCGGGAAAGAACTTCGACGCGCCGGCGAAGTCGCCGTTCATGGACATGATGCTCGTGCCGCGCTACGCCGGGTCGGCCGTCGCGGCCGGCGGCGACGGCGCGTCCGGCGTCACGGTGAGCCCGCGCATCCAGCAGAACCTCGGCTTGCGCACCGCGCCGGTGGCCGAGGGCTCGCTCGCGACGGAGGTCGGCGCGGTCGGCAGCGTGGCCTGGAACGAGCGGCTGCAGGAAGTCGTCACCGCGCGCGCGATGGGCTTCGTCGAGAAGCTGCACGTTCGCGCCACGCTGGACCGGGTGGTCGCCGGGGCGCCGCTCGTCGAGGTCTACATCCCCGACTGGGTGGCGGCGCAGGAGGAGTACCTCGCGGTTTCGCGCATGAACGGCGAAGGCGTCGATGCTCTGCGCGACGCGGCCCGCATGCGCATGCGCCAGGCCGGCATGGACGAAGCCCTGATCGAGCGCGTGGCCCGCGAGGGCCGGGTGCAGCCGCGCGTGACCTTCAACGCGCCGATCGGCGGCGTCGTCAGCGAGCTGATGGTGCGTGAGGGCGCCACCGTGATGCCCGGCATGCCGCTGCTCAGGCTGCAAGGCACCGGCACGGTCTGGGCCGAAGCCCAGGTGCCGGAGAGCCAGGCCGCGCTGCTGCGGCCCGGCGCGCGCGCCAGCGTCAGCAGCCCGGCCGCACCCGGCCAGCTGTTCGAAGGCCGCGTGCAGGCGCTGTTGCCCGAGGTGGATGCCGCCACGCGCACGCTGAAGGCGCGGCTGGAGCTGGCCAACCCCGGCGCCCGGCTGGTGCCGGGCATGTTCGTGCAGGTGCGCTTCGCCAAGCCCGATCGCGCGAAGACCCTGCTGGTGCCCACCGATGCGGTGATCCACACCGGCCGGCGCAGCGTGGTCATGCTGGCCGAAGACGATGGCCGCTTCCGCCCGGTGGAAGTGAAGACCGGTCTCGAAGCCGGCGGCCAGACCGAGGTCGTCGCCGGCCTGCAAGCCGGCCAGCGCGTGGTGCTGTCGGGGCAGTTTTTGATCGACTCCGAAGCCAGCCTGCGCGGGCTGGAAGCCAAGCTCAACCAGCAGCCGCCGGCCGCCGACGCGGCAACGCACCGCACCGGCGCGCGCGTCACCGCCATCGACGGCGACACCGTCACGCTCGACCACCCGCCGATCGCGTCGCTGAAGTGGCCGCAGATGGTGATGGACTTCCGCCTGCCGCCGCGTGCACAGCGCCCACGCAACCTGGCGCCGGGCGATCAGGTGCAGCTCGAGTTCCGCATGCAGGACGGCGATGTGCCGCAGATCACCAGCCTGCAGCGCACCGCGCCGGGGGCGGCCAAATGATCGCGCAACTGATCCGCTGGAGCCTTGCCAACCGCTTCCTCGTGCTGCTGGCCAGCGTTCTGGTCACGGCCTGGGGTGTCGTGGCCCTACTGCGCACGCCGCTGGACGCGCTGCCGGATCTGTCGGACACGCAGGTGATCATCCGCACGACCTGGCCGGGGCAGGCGCCGCAGATCGTCGAGAACCAGGTCACCTACCCGCTGACGACGACGATGCTGTCGGTTCCGGGCGCGAAGGCGGTGCGCGGCTTCTCGATGTTCGGCGACAGCTTCGTCTATGTCATCTTCGACGACGGCGTGGACCTGTACTGGGCGCGCTCGCGCGTGCTCGAATACCTGAACCAGGTGCAGTCGCGCCTGCCCGCCGGCGCGAAATCGTCGATCGGCCCGGACGCCACCGGCGTCGGCTGGATCTACCAGTACGCGCTGGTCGACCGCAGCGGGAAAAACGACCTGGCGCAACTGCGCGCGCTGCAGGACTGGTTCCTGCGCTTCGAGCTGAAGACCGTGCCCGACGTGGCCGAAGTCGCCAGCGTCGGCGGCATGGTGCGGCAGTACCAGATCGTGCTCGACCCGGACAAGCTGGCGGCCTACCGCATTTCGCAGATGATGGTCAGCGATGCGGTGGCGCGCGCCAACCAGGAAGCCGGCGGCTCGGTGATCGAGGTCGGCGAGGCCGAATACGCGCTGCGCGCCAGCGGCTACCTGAAGACGCTGGACGACTTCCGCGCCATCCCGCTGATGACCACCGATGCCGGCGTCTCGGTGCGCCTGGGCGATGTGGCGCGGGTGCAGCTGGGCCCGGAGATGCGCCGCGGCATCGGCGAGCTCGACGGCGAGGGCGAGGCCGCCGGCGGCGTGATCGTCATGCGCTCGGGCAAGAACGCGCTGCAGACCATCGCCGCGGTCGAGGCCAAGCTGGCCGAGCTACAGCGCGGCCTGCCCGCGGGCGTCGAGATCGTGCCGGTGTACGACCGCTCGAACCTGATCGAACGCGCGGTGCACAACCTGGGCACCAAGCTGGTCGAAGAGTTCATCGTCGTCGCGCTGGTGTGCCTGGCCTTCTTGTTCCACCTGCGCAGCGCCTTCGTCGCCATCGTCTCGCTGCCGCTGGGCGTGCTGGCGGCCTTCATCGTCATGCAGCAGCAGGGCATCAACGCCAACGTGATGTCGCTGGGCGGTATCGCCATCGCCGTCGGCGCGATGGTCGATGCGGCGATCGTGATGATCGAAAACGCGCACAAGCACCTGGAGCGCTGGGCGCACGAACATCCCGGCGACAAGCTCGAAGGCGAAGCGCGCTGGCGCGTGATCGGCGACGCGGCGGTCGAGGTCGGGCCGGCGCTGTTCTTCTCGCTGCTGATCATCACGCTGAGCTTCATCCCGGTGTTCACGCTCGAGGCGCAGGAAGGGCGGCTGTTCTCGCCGCTGGCCTTCACCAAGACCTATGCCATGGCGGCGGCGGCCGGGCTGGCCATCACCCTGGTGCCGGTGCTGATGGGTTACCTGATCCGCGGGCGCATCCCGAGCGAGACCGCCAACCCGCTGAACCGCGCGCTGATCGCGCTGTACCGGCCGCTGCTGGATGCGGTGCTGAAGGTGCCGAAGCTGACGCTGGCCGTGGCCGTGCTGCTGCTGGCCGTGAGCCTGTGGCCGCTGCAGCACCTGGGCAGCGAGTTCATGCCGCCGCTGGACGAAGGCGACCTGCTGTACATGCCGACCGCGCTGCCGGGGCTGTCGGCCGGCAAGGCCAGCGAGCTGCTGCAGCAGACCGACCGGCTGATCAAAACCTTGCCGGAAGTGCAGAGTGTGTACGGCAAGGCCGGGCGCGCCGAGACCGCCACTGACCCGGCGCCGCTGGAGATGTTCGAGACCACGATCCAGTTCAAGCCGCGTAAGCAGTGGCGCGCCGGCATGACACCGGACCAGCTTGTCGAAGAGCTGGACCGCATCGTGCGCGTGCCGGGCTTGAGCAACATCTGGGTGCCGCCGATCCGCAACCGCATCGACATGCTGGCCACAGGCATCAAGAGCCCGGTGGGTGTGAAGGTGGCGGGCCCCGATCTGGCCACCATCGACCGGCTCACCGGCCAGATCGAAGCCGCGGTGAAAAACGTGCCCGGCGTGACCAGCGCATTGGCCGAGCGGCTGACCGGCGGGCGCTACATCGACGTCGACATCCGCCGCGACGCCGCCGCGCGCTACGGCCTGAACATCGCCGACGTGCAGGAGGTGGTGGCCGGCGCGGTGGGCGGCATGAACATCGGCGAAACGGTCGAAGGGCTGCAGCGCTACCCGATCAACCTGCGCTACCCGCGCGAGCTGCGCGACTCGCTGGCCAAGCTGCGCGCGCTGCCCATCGTCACGCCACGCGGCCAGCGGCTGGTGCTGGGCGACGTGGCCGAGCTGCGCATCGCCGACGGCCCGCCGATGCTGCGCAGCGAGAACGCGCGCCTGGCCGGCTTCGTCTATGTCGATATCCGCGGCCGCGACCTGCGCGGCACGGTGCTCGACATGCAGCGCGCGGTGGCAGAACAGGTGCAGCTGCCGCCGGCTTATTCGGTGAGCTGGTCGGGGCAGTTCGAGTTTCTGGAGCGCGCCGCCGCCAAGCTGCAGCTGGTGGTGCCCTTCACGCTGCTGATCATCTTCGTGCTGCTGTACCTGGCCTTCCGGCGCTTCGACGAGGCGCTGCTGATCATGACCACGCTGCCCTTCGCGCTGGTCGGCGGCGTGTGGCTGCTGTGGGCCTTGGGCCACAACCTGTCGGTGGCCAGCGCGGTGGGCTTCATCGCGCTGGCCGGCGTGGCGGCAGAGTTCGGCGTGATCATGCTGCTGTACCTGAAGCAGGCCTGGAACGCGCGGCTCGAGGCCGGCCGCGACAGCGATGCCGACCTGCTGGACGCCATCCGCGAAGGCGCGGTGCAACGGGTGCGGCCGAAGGCGATGACCGTGGCCGTGATCATCGCCGGGCTGCTGCCGCTGTTCTGGGGCAGCGGCACCGGCAGCGAGGTGATGCAGCGCATCGCCGCGCCGATGATCGGCGGCATGGTCAGCGCACCGCTGCTGTCGATGTTCGTGATTCCGGCGGCGTATCTACTGATGCGGCGGCGGCGCCGGCCAGCCTCGGCACCAGCACCCGGCCGGCCCGTGGTGGCGGAAGCGCTGCGATGAACATGAATGCACACCGCGGAGTCTCGAACATGAAGCGCCGCACCATCTTTGCACTGGCCGGTCCGGCTGCGGCCCTTGTGTTGGCGTGGTTTGTCTTCGGCAAGTCTGCGCCGCAGCACGACCGCCGCACGCTGCGGCCGGGCGACGCCCGCATGCCGGTGCTGGGCCACCCGATCTACCAGGCGCACTGCGCGGCCTGCCATGGCGAGCAACTGCAGGGGCAGCCGAACTGGCGCGAGCGCGGATCCGATGGCCTGTTGCCCGCGCCACCACACGATGCCAGCGGGCACACCTGGCATCACCCCGACGAGACGCTGTTCCGCATCACCAAGTTCGGCGTCGCCAAGGTCGCGGGCATCAAGGGCTACGCGACCGCGATGCCGGTGTACAACGGCGTGCTCAGCGACGAGGAGATCGTCGCGGTGCTGTCGTGGATCAAGTCGCAGTGGCCGGCCGACGTTCGCGCCGAACACGACCAGATCAACCAGCAGGCGCGATCGGCGCCTTGAGGCAAACCCACGATGCGCAGATCACTGATGCCCAGCCGCGATGACCCGGCGACGGTTCGGCACGTTGCCGCCGCACTGTTCGTCTGGGCGGGCCTGTCGCTGCCGCTTCACCTGGGCTGGGAAGTCGCGCAACTGCCGCTGTACACCTTGTGGCGCGACGCCGATCCGCTGCGCATTGCCTGGGCCGTCCTGCATTGCACCGCGGGCGACGTGCTGATCGCCAGCTCGACCTTTGCGTTGGTGTCTGTGGCCCTTCGGGGGACGGACTGGCCGGCCCGCTGGCCCCGGCGCGGGCTGGCGATGCTGCTGATCAGCGGCGTGGCCTACACGGCGTTCAGCGAGTGGTTCAACGTCTACCGGCTCGGTTCCTGGGCCTATGCAGGCGCGATGCCGACGCTGTGGGGCATCGGCCTGGCCCCGCTGCTGCAGTGGCTCATCGTCCCGACGCTGACGCTGCGGCTCTATGTTCACGTCCGCCGCCGACAGCCAATGGCATCGAATACCGCACATCCGAGGAGGCCGCAACATGCCTTGACGGAACATTCAAGAACGACGGCGAGCCGTACCGCTGGCGACCGCACCGCTCGCGCGCCTGGTTGCCGGTCAGGCGTCGCGCCAAGCTTGCCGCGTGCCGCGGAACTTCCGTGACGGCGATCGAACGAACTACTGTGTTGATTCCGCACGCCTCGAGCCGCTTCATCGCCCGCCTATTGGTGGGTGTGTTGTTGTTTGCCCAGTTCGCGGTGGCGGCCTACGCCTGCGGTGGCGCGGCGGGCTCGGCGATGAGCGGGGCCGCCGGTGCCGGCGCCGGTGCCGGTGCCGAAATGATGATGGCCGGCACGGCGTTGGCCGAGCCCGCTTCCGAGAACGCCGGTCATGGCGCGATGGATCCGGCGCAGCCGAATCTGTGTGCGGCGCATTGCCAATCCAGCCAGCAGAATGCCGGCGCCAAGCCGCTGCCGGACCTGCCGGCGGCGGTGCCGGTGAGCCTGTATCCGCTGGCGCCGGTGATGTCGGGGCGCAGCCAGCGCGCCGACGCGGCAACGGATGATCCGCCGTCCATGGCGGATCCGCCGCACGCCGTCCTGCATTGCTGCTTGCGCATTTGACTTCTCGCTTCGAAGCCCGCTGAGCGCCCATCGAGGCGGCTGCGGGCATTCGGGATGGGCGTGCCGGCCTGCGCACGGCTATGCGCGAGCCCCCAGCGCCCTCATCCGCCCCCACGGGGCAAGATGTTCGCGAGGTTTGCCATGTCCCACAAGTACGTCGTCGCCATCGTCCGGCCGGACCGCGTGGCGCCGCTGGAGAACGAGCTGACCCAGCTGGGAGTCGGGGGCGTCACCCTGAGCCGGGTGAAGGGGTTCGGCGAGTACAAGAACTTCTTTTCCAACGACTGGCTGACCGCGCACACCAAGCTCGAGTTCTTCGTCGAGGACGCCCGCGTCGAGGCGCTGCTCGCAGCCCTGATGGAAAGCGCTTGCGACGTGCCCGGTGCCGGCGTCGCGGCGGTCATGCCGGTGGAGTCGTTCCAGCACCTGCGCAGCGGGAGTCATCCCGCGCCCGGCGCGCCCATCGCGGCTGCAGAGCAGCCGTCACCGGCGCCGCCCTCTCCATCCGATCGCTCTACCCAACCACAAGGAAACGAACCATGAAATGCAGTCTCAAGACAATGGCCAGCCTGGCCGCGGCGCTGCTGGCCGTCCTGGCCATTGCCTACGTTGCCTTCCCCGCGGCGCAAGCCTACATCGTGACATCCGCGCCCATCCTGCTGGCGCTGATCTGCCCCGTGACGATGATCGCCATGATGCTGACCATGCGCCGCCAAGCCGCGAGCGCACCGGATGCCGCGCCGACGGCCGATGTGTCGGCGTCGCGCAAGACGCCCGATGTCGTGCAGGAAGCGGGCCGTTGAGCGGCCGGCGCGACGCCGGGGCGATGGCCCCCGAGCATTTCTCAACCACTCGACGAGGGTCTTCATGCGATCGAACCCGATAAGGATATTTCTCGCGCTCGTGACGGCGCTGGCGCTCGGCGCCGGTGCGGCGAGCGCTGGCGACGCGGTCACGTTGACCCACGTGCACGGCCTCGCCTTCAGCGCCGACGGCAGCCGGCTCATGATCCCGAGCCACCACGGCCTGGCGATCTTCGAGACCAACGGAAAGGGACGATGGTCCAAGGCCGACGGCCCCGCCCACGACTACATGGGCTTTGCAGCGACACGCGACGCCTTGTACAGCAGCGGACACCCGGCGCCTGGCTCCGGTTTGGTCAATCCATTCGGCCTGATCAAGAGCGTCGATGGCGGAAAGACCTGGCGCAAGCTCGGACTGGAGGGCGAGTCGGACTTTCATCTGCTGGCCGCGGGCTACGCAAGCCATGCGGTCTACGTGCTCAACCCCGGCACCAATTCGCGCATGGCGCAGCCGGGTCTGTATCGCACCGAGAACGACGGCCTGAGGTGGACGCGCGCGGCCGCGAAAGGGCTGGGCGGCGAAGTCAAATGCCTCGCGGCGCACCCAGGCGATGCGCGCATCGTTGCCGTCGGTACGGCCGACGGTCTTTATCTCTCGCGCGATGCGGGCGAGCGCTTCGAGCGTCTCGTTGCCGGTGTACCGGTCCTCGGCGTGGCCTTCGACCTCGGCGGCGCGCACCTGTGGTTCAGCAGCTACGCGGGCCAAGCCGCGCTGGCACGCCTGGCGCTCGCGGCCGGCGCAAAGCCGCAGGTGCTGGCGATCCCGGCGCTCGGCGAAGATGCGGTGGCCTACATCGCGCAAAACCCGGCGGGGCGCAACGAGATCGCCATCGCCAGCTTCAAGCGCAACGTGCATCTCAGCCGCGACGACGGCCGAACGTGGCAGCCGATTGCCCGGAACGGAGCGACCCATGAGTGAACCGCACACCGCTGTTGTAAAGATCGCAGTCATCGTGCTGGCCGTCATCGGCGGCCTTGTCATGCTCGCTGCAGCGAGCGTGGCGCTGATGGCCGGCACGACGATGAGCGGCCTCGGGTGCTGACGGCGCTGATCGGAAACGAATACTGAACGGAGGCAGCGAATGAAAATCGATCGACGTGAACTGCTCGTGCGGACAGCGAGCTCCGTGGCGGCCGTGGCCGGCGCGGCATGGGGCCTGCCCGCCACCGCCAGGAGCGCCGGGCCGGCGATCGAGCCCGATGTGCACATTGAACTGCACGCCGAACCCGGCCATGTGACGATCCGGCGCGGCGTCCCGACGCGCGTCTGGCGCTACCGTGGCCGCCTGCTGCGCGGCGACGCTAGCGTGCTCGAGACGATGCCGGGCAGTTACCTCGGGCCACTCATCCGCGTGCGCCGAGGCCAGCGCGTGCGCATCGAACTGCTCAACGGCCTGCCCGAGCCGACCATCATCCACTGGCACGGGCTGCATGTGCCCGACGACATGGACGGTCACCCGCGCTTCGCGATCGCGCCGGGCGCGCGCTACGTCTACGAGTTCACCGTACGCAACCGCGCCGGCAGCTACTGGTTCCACCCGCACCCGCACGGCCGCACCGGCGCACAGGTGGCCGCCGGGCTGGCGGGCCTGTTCATCGTCGGCGACGACGAGGAAGCCGCGCTGGGCCTGCCCGCAGGCGTGCAGGACATCCCGCTGGTCATCCAGGACCGCCAGTTCGACAGCGACAACCAGTTCGTCTATCCCGGGAGAGACAGCGCGGGCCCGGGCATGCCGGGCGGCGAGATGATGGGTGGCGGGATGATGGGTGGCGGGATGATGGGTGGCGGGATGATGGGTGGCGGGATGATGGGTGGCGGGATGATGGGCCGCGGCTCGGGACGCGGCATGATGGGCCGCGGCGGCATGGGCTCGATGATGGCCGCGATGATGGGCGTGCTGGGCGACCACATCCTCGTCAACGGCGGCGCCCAGGTGGTGCGCGAGGTCGCGCGCCGCCCGCACCGCTTGCGCCTGCTCAATGGAGCGAACACGCGCACGCTCAAGCTGGCCTGGAGCGACGGCTCCCCGCTGACCGTGATCGGCAGCGATGGCGGCTTGCTCGCCAGGCCCGTGCAGCGCGACTACGTGATGCTCGCACCGGCCGAGCGCGTCGATCTGTGGGCGGACTTCGGGCGCCGTCAGGCGGGCAGCGAAGTGGCGCTGCGCAGCCTCGCCTTCGAGGGCGGCATGGACATGAGCGGGATGATGGGCGGCGGCATGATGGGTGGCCAGGTTGGCCTGGCCGACGGTGCGGCCTTCGAGGTGCAGCGCTTCCGCATGGACTCCGGTTCAGCCCGGCCGGGCGAGTTGCCGGCAGCGCTGGCGCAGATCGCGCCAGCCGATTCCGGCGCGGCGATAAACGCCGCGCGCCCCAAGGTCTTCGAGCCGACGATGGGGATGATGGTCTGGGGCATCAACGGCCAGAGCTTCGACATGCTCGGCGCGAGCGAACAGGAGACGGTGAAGCTCGGCACGCAGGAAGTCTGGGAGTTCCGCAACGAGGGCCGCGGTTCGATGATGGGCATGCTCATGCCGCACGCGATGCACGTGCACGGCCTGCAGTTCCGCGTGCTGTCGCGCGCCGTGTCGCGCCGCTTCGCGGACGTCTACCGCACGGTCGGCGCCGGTTTCGTCGACGAAGGCTGGAAGGACACCGTGCTCGTGATGCCCGGCGAGCGCGTGCGCGTGCTGCTGCGCTTCGAGGACTACCCGGGGCTGTTCCTCTATCACTGCCACATGCTCGAGCACGAGGACTCGGGCCTGATGCGCAACTACCTCGTCAAGGCCTGAGCCGTGCGAGGAGGCCATCGATGGATGTCGTCGCACATGCGCTGTGGGCCGGCGCCGGCGTGATGCTCGCCCGGCGCCGCTGTGCGATCACGCCGCGCACCGCGACGGCGACCGTCGCGCTCGCGGCGCTGCCCGATATTCCGCACCTGCTGCCCGTCGTCGGCTGGTCGGCGTTCGGTGCGGGCACTGCGGCGACGGTGGGCGGCTACACGCTGGCCGGACCGGGGCAGGAGCCCGCGCTGCCGCCCTGGGTCGAGTGGCTGTCGCACAACCTGCACTGCGTGGCGCACAGCGCGATCGTGGCCGGCGTGCTCACGCTGCTGCTGTGGCTGTGGACGAGGTCGCTGTGGATCCCGCTGTTGGGCTGGTGGTCCCACATCGTCGTCGACGTGTTCACGCACTCGGCCGAGTACTACCCCTCGCCGGCGTTCTGGCCGATCACGCGCGAGGGCTTCGACGGATGGGCCTGGAACACGCCTGGGTTCATGGCGGTGAACTACGCGGCGTTGGCGGCGACGTACTGGTGGCTCGGGCGACGAAGGCGGCGCGAGCGCGAGTCGGCCCGGACCTGAGGGCCGGGCCCGTACCCGAGGAGGCGCGGCGCGCGAGCCGTGCGCGCCGATGTTCGGGACGCGTGCAACCCGCCGCGGTGGTCGCCGGGCAACCGAGCCGGCCTGAACGGCCCGCGTGACCGCGAGCCCCGCAGCCGGAAGGCCGCGCAGCCCCGGCGCACCGGGGCAACGATGATCACTGCCCGGGGCCGGCGGGCGCGCCCGTCGTCCGCAACAGCGGCGTGAACCTGGCCTGCTCGACCGACTTGTCGGCGAAGGTCACCGAAACCACCGCCTTCATCTCCGGCGCGGAGGCGTAGCGCCCCACCCCCTTCAGCCGGTTCTCGCCGTCCGGGACCAGCTTGATCACGGTCTTCGTCTTCCCGGCCAACAGGGTGGCGGTGCCGCCGGTCTTGGCCGTCGGCACGGCGGCCCCGCGGTGATCCGTGACGTAGACGAGCACCGGGTTGTCCTTCGCCTCCGCGCTGTCCTTGGCCACGACCAACTCGAAGTGGTAGGCACCCGCGGCGCGCAACTGCCCGCCGTGCGGCGGCTTCTGCGTGTCCAGGGCGGCATCGGTGTGCGCCAGCGCGTAGGGCAGCCCGCCGAGCGAGGCAACGATCGCGGCGACGAGGGTGGCGGTCCTGATTCGATTCATGCGTGTCTCTCCAGTCGGGTCGAGGGAACCGGGGCTCAAAAGCTTTCGATGGTGCGGTCGGCCAGCAGCCGCTCGAGCGGCCGGCGGCCCCAGAGCCAGAACATCAGCGGCGTCAGCACCGTGTCCAGCAGCGTGGAGCTGACCAGGCCGCCGAAGATCACCACGGCTACGGGGTGAAGGACCTCCTTGCCCGGCGCGTCGGCCGACAGCAGCAGCGGCAGCAGGGCGAAGGCGGCGACGAGCGCCGTCATCAGCACCGGGGTCAATCGCTCGAGCGAGCCGCGCACGATCATCTCGCGCCCGAACTTCTCGCCTTCGAACGCGCACAGGTTGATGTAGTGGCTGATCTTGAGGATGCCGTTGCGCGTCGCGATGCCGGTCAGCGTGATGAAACCGACCATGGCGGCCACCGACAGCGGTTGCCCGGAGATCCACAGCGCGATCACGCTGCCGACCAGCGCCAGCGGGATGTTGCCCATGACGATCAGCGCCAGCGCGGTCGAGCGGTAGCGGCTGTACAGGACGAGAAAGATCATCGTCAGCGACACGAGCGCCAGCACGGTGATCAGCCGGGCCGCCTGCTCCTGCGCCTGGAACTGCCCCTCCAGCGCCGTGAAGTAGCCCTCCGGCAGCGCACGCGCGGCCAGCTCGGTGCGGATGTCCTGCACCACCGCCGACATGTCGCGGCCGTCGGTGTTGGCCGACAGCACGATGCGCCGGCGCGAGTTCTCGCGGCTCACCTGGTTGGGCCCGTCGCCTTCCTCGACGGTGGCGATCTTCGACAGCGGCACGTGCCCGAGCGGGGTCTCGACCAGCAGCTCCGCCAGCGCATGCGGGCCGCGCGCCGCGTCGGGCAGGCGAACCAGCAGGTCGAAGCGCCGGCTGCCCTCGATGATCTGCGTGACCTTCTCGCCCTCGATCGTCTGCTCGAGCTGGCGCAGCAGCTTGCCCGGCGCGACGCCGTAGCGCGCCGCCTTCTCGTAGTCGAGGCGGATCTTCACCTGCGGGATCAGGACCTGCTTCTCGATCTGCAGGTCGGTCACGCCGGGGATGCGCGCCAGCCGGTCGCGCATCTCGGCGGCCAGCGTGCGCAGGGTGTCCAGGTCGTCGCCGTAGATCTTCAGCGCGATCTGCGCCCGCACGCCCGACAGCAGGTGGTCGAGGCGATGCGAGATCGGCTGCCCCACGTTGGTAACCGCCGGCAGCGCGGCCAGCCGCCGGCGGATGTCGGCCACGATCTCGTCGCGGCCGCGTGCCGAGGGCTTCAGGTCGACGTCCATCTCGGTGTAATGCACGCCTTCGGCATGCTCGTCCAGTTCGGCGCGGCCGGTGCGGCGCCCCACCTGCGTGACCTCGGGCACCTGCATCACGAGCTGTTCGGCCAGGGTGCCGATGCGGTTGGATTCGGCCAGCGAAGAGCCCGGGTTCAGCAGCACGTTGACCGTCAGCGTGCCCTCGTTGAACGGCGGCAGGAACGAGCGCGCGAAGAAGGGCACGGTCGCGGCCATGGCGACGACCCCCGCCAGCGCGCCCGCCAGCAGCACGCGGGCGCGGTCGAAGGACCAGTGCAGCAGCTTCGCGTCCCAGCGCTTGAGCCAGGCCACGAGCGGGCTGTCGCCGGCATGCAGCTGCTTCATGTTCGGCAGCAGGTAGTACGCCATCACGGGGGTGAGCGTGACCGAGACCACCATGCTGGCGAGGATCGAGACGATGTAGGCCACGCCCAGCGGGGTGAACAGCCGCCCCTCGATGCCGGGCAGCACGAACAGGGGCACGAAGACGAGGACGATGATCACGGTCGCGTAGACGATCGCCGAGCGCACCTCCAGCGTGGCCGCCGCGATGACCTCGGCCACCGGCCGTGGCGTCTCGGCCGCGCGGTTGAGCTTCAGCCGCCGCAGCACGTTCTCGACGCCGACCACCGCGTCGTCCACCAGCTCGCCGATCGCGATCGCCAGACCGCCCAGCGTCATCGTGTTGATCGACAGGCCGAAGTAGCGGAACACCAGCGCCGTGACCAGCAGCGACACGGGGATCGCGGTCAGCGAGATCAGCGTCGTGCGGATGTTCAGCAGGAACAGCAGCAGGATCACCGCGACCAGGATCGCCCCGTCGCGCAGCGCCTCCTCGACGTTGTTGACCGAATGCTCGATGAAGTCCGCCTGCTTGAACAGGAACGACGGCGCCTCGATGCCCTGGGGCAGGCTCTTGCCCAGCTCGGCCATCGCCTGTTCGATCTCGCGCGTCAGCTTCACGCTGTCGGCGGCCGGCTGCTTCTGCACCGACAGGATCACGGCCGGCCTGCCCTTGTAGCTGCCGTCGCCGCGCTTGATCGCCGGGGCGATCTTCACGTCGGCCACCTGCTGCAACGGGATCGGCTGGCCGTTCCTGACCGCCACCACGAGATGGCGCAGGTCCTCGATGCGCGCGCTGCGGCCGATCTGGCGGATCAGGTACTCCCGGCCCTGCGCCTCGAGGAAGCCGCCGCTGGTGTTGGCGCCGAAGTCGGCCAGCGCCGCGTCGAGCTGCTCGCGGTCGACGCCGAGCGCCTGCAACTGCGCCGGGTCGACCTCGACCCGGTACTGCCGCACCTCGCCGCCGATCGGAACCACCTGGGCCACGCCGGGAATCGTCAGCAGCCGCGGCCGCAGCACCCAGTCGGCGTATTCGCGCACCGCCATCGGGCTGATCTTGTCGGGATCGGCCGGCAGCGCGATCAGCAGGATCTCGCCCATGATGGAAGAGATCGGGCCGAGTTGCGGCACGACGCCGGGCGGCAGGGACTCGCGCACCAGGTTCAGGCGCTCGGCAATCTGCTGGCGGTTGCGGTAGATGTCGGAGCCCCACTCGAACTCGACATAGATGATCGACAGCCCGACGCCCGAGACCGAGCGCACCCGGGTCACCCCCGGCATGCCGTTCATGCTCGACTCGAGCGGGAAGGTCACGAGCTGCTCGACCTCCTCCGGCGCCATGCCGCCGGCTTCGGTCATCAGCGTCACGGTCGGCTTGTTCAGGTCGGGGAAAACGTCGACCGGCATCTGCCGCAGCGTGATCGCACCGTAGATCGTCAGCAGCAACGACAGGCCCAGGACGATCAGCCGCTGCTGGAGCGCGGCCCGGATGATGGCGTCGAACATGTCAGCGCACCTGCGACAGGAGCCCGGCGCCGACGGTTACGACGCGGTCGCCGTCGTGCAGGCCGTCCAGGATGGCCACGTTGCCGGCATCGAGCGATTGCTGGCGCACGCGCCGGGCAACGAAGCGTTCGGCGTCGGTGTGGACCCAGACCACCGTGTCGCCGGCGGCGGTCTGGGTCAGCGCGGCGCGGGGCACGCTCGCGCCCTCGACCCCGCGGCGCGTGCGCGCGATGACCTTCAGCGGCTGGCCGGCCGCGACGGGCGCGCCGCGCGTGGCGACGCGGAACAGCAGCGGCAGCGCCTGCTCGCGCAACTGGCGGCCGGCACCGACGAAGCGCAGCTCGATCGCCGTGTCGCCCGCCATCGCGGCGGCCGAGACCAGGGTGCGGGCCATGTCGATGTCGTAGGCCAGCGCCTCGACGGCGAGCCGATCGGGGTCGATGATCTCGAACAGCAGCTCCTTGGCGTCCACCAGCTGGCCGGCCACCAGGTGGTTCGAGCCGCTGACGATGCCCGCTGCCGGCGCGCGCAGCGGCTCGGCCGAATCGACGCTGGCCCGCACATGCTCGCGGCGCCGCTGCAGCGCCTGAAGCTCGATGCGCGCGGCGTCGACGTCCTTCTGCGCCACGGCCCCCTCGAGCTGCTCGTAGCGCCGCAGCCGGGCCTCGGCGATGGCCAGCTGGGCTTCCAGCTCGGCCAGGCTGGCGCGCTGGTTGGCCCGCTCGATCGGGCCGCCGATCGGCCGCAGGTAGGCCAGGACCTCGCCCCGGGCGACCCTGCGGCCGGAGGTCGGCATGCCCTTCGGGCCCGGATGCACGCTGCCGGCGAAGATCGCCTGGACACGCCCTGCGCTGTCCGGATCGGGGATGACACGGCCGTTGAGTTCGACCGTCGCGGACAGCGCCGTGATGCGTGCCGGCTGCGTGCGCAAGCCCAGTTGTCGCTGGATGGGCTTGGGCACGAACAGGCTGCCGTCGGCCAGCCGCTGCGGCGCGGCGGCCGCGCCGCCGGCGATCGCCGCCACCGACGCCGGCGGCGTCGCCTTGGCCTCCTGCCCGTGGTCTTCGCCGCCGTGCGCCAGCGCCGTCTGCACCACGGCGAGGCTCAGCGCCAGCAGGCCGGCGGCCGATCGGGTCCGTGCGTCGCACATGGTCATGCCTCCTTTGCGGCGCGCTTGCGGCGCCAACCGAACCCCAGCATCCCTGCGGCGGCGAGCAGCGCCGCGGCCAGCCCCCACACCTGCCACTCGCCGGGCGTGTGCACGTATTCCGCGGTCGCGGCCGCCACGGCGGTGTCGAGCGTGACGGCCAGCAGATCGACCTCGTCGCCGGCCTCGACACCGATCGTCAGGGCGTGCCTGGCGGGAGCCAGCGGCGCCGCCAGGTCCAGCGCGTAGGTACCCGGCGCCGCCTCGCGCGCCACGCCCTTCAGGCCGGCCCCCTCGATGTCGAGCCTGGCGCCCGCCACCGGTTCGTTCGTGGCCAGGCGATCCACGTAGACGACGAGCTGGCCGCCTTCGAGCGCAGCGACGACTTCGAACCCTTCTCCGGAGGCCGAGGCTCGAGGGTCGATCCGCGTCGTCGGTGTCACGGGCGGGGCGCCGTGATCCTCGCCCTCGTGGCCATGGGCGGCGAAAACGGCGAGGAGCAGGGCGACGGTGGCGATGTGTCTCATGGCAGGACTCCGATGGCTTGGTTCCAGCGCGAGACGGCGCCGGCCCGTGCGAAGCGCCGGCGCTCGAGGTTCGCGTCGGCGTCCCAGCTGGCGGCCCGCACGCGAAGAAGGGTGGGCAGGTCGGTCTCGCCGAGCGCGAAGGCCCTCTCGGCCAGGCGCAGGTTGTCGGTCGCGAGCCGGCTGCTTTGCGCGGCCAGGGCGAACTGCCGTTCGGCCGCATCGACCACGAGACCGGCGCGCTGGATGCCCAGCCGCACGCGTGTCCGGGCTTGCGACCGTTCGGCCGCGGCCTCCTCGAGCTCGGCTTGCGCCGCCGACTCCTGCTGCCGCACCACCGGGGCGGACGACAGCGGGATCTTGATCGTCAGGCCGAGCGCGTTGCCATAGGGCTCGCCGAAGTCTCCCCTTTCGCGCAGCACGCGCAGCGACAGCTCCGGCGCGGCGCGGCGCGACTGCGCGGCGACGCGCGCCCGGGTCTCGGCGGCGCGAAACCTGGCGTCGGCCGCCAGCAGCGCGGGATGAGACCGCGCCGCGTCATCGACGGCCGGCTCCGACCGCGGGCTTCGCGGCGTCTCCTCGTCCAGCGTCTGCGGCGCGGACGAGCCCGTGAGCGAGCGCAGCGCCTGCTCGGCTTCGTCGAGCGCGACACGCGCCTCGGTCAACTCCGCCTCGGACGCGTGGATCTCGTTACGCGCCAGATTGGCGTCGATGCGGGAAAGCTCGCCTGCCCGGAAGCGCCTGGCGACCTCGGTCTCGAGCGCGCGCGCGGTGTCGACGCGACGTTCGGCCAGCATCTTGGCCGCGCGAGCCAGTGCCAGCGCCCACCAAGCCTCCCGTACGTCAGCCGCGACCTCCAGGCGAGACAACACCCGCTGGCGCTCCGCCGCGTCGATCCGGCTGGCGGCCTCGGCCTCGCGCGCTGCCTGCTGGCCCGGCAGCCACAGCGGCACGGCCAGCTCGACCTCGTATGCGCGCAGCCCGCGATCGCCATTGAGCCGGTCGCTGTCGCCCTTGATGCTGACGGCGCCGGGCTCGGGCGTCAGGCCGCTCGCGATCTCCTGCGCCGCACGCAACTCCGACATCCGGGCATCGGTGCCGGCGGCCCGTGGGGTCAGGCGCCAGGCCTGTTCGACGGCCTTGGCGAGGCCGGAGTCGGGGCCCGCCGCCGCTTGACTATGCAGCCCGGCCATCAAGGCGGGAACACCGAGCAGCAGCGCCGCCAAGCGGCGAACCAGGACCGGCGCTCCCGCCCTCCTCGCAGCGCGTGCCGACGGCACGCGCGCCGCGTGCCGTCCCGGCACACCTTCTGTGCAACTGGACACTTCACTCTCCTTCGGATCGAACCTGCGACGGTTGCGCACAGCGCGCGCGCCCGATCGGCGCAAGCGTGCCCGCAAGCGGCGGGCCGGTCAGTTCCGAAGGACCAGGAGTGAGAGGTAGAGGGGCAGAGTCCCGGTGGGTGGCCCATCAGCCGCTGCGGCCGGCGGGCGGGCGGCAAGCCTCGCGCGGGCATGCCAGTCGACGCTTCCGACCCACGCGGCGCATCCCACCGGCGACGACAGGACGTCGGGCAGACTGGTCTGGCTGCTCACCGGCGTCTTGCCGGTCTCGCAGTGCGCCTTGCAGACCTCGGTCTGCTCCCCCATGGCAGCCATGTCGCAATCGGGGGCCACCGCGGCAACTGCGGACTCGGCGGCATCGCCGCCGCCCGCCCCCGGATGCTGCAGGCAAGCGTGCGCAGTCGTCACCGACAAGGAAAGCAACAGCAAGGCCAGCAGCCAGCCGGACAGCCAGCCCCGATGACGACGCAACACGCGCATGGCCGGCAGTCTAGGGGCCCGCCGGCGCGGCGCACCTTGCTCTGGATCAAGCCCACGGTGCGGTATTCCCATCACCGCTCCAGGGCCAGCCTCAGGCTCACCGGATGGCGCGCCTTGTTGGTCCACATCCAGCAATAGTCCTGGTCGAGCGCGGCCTGCAGGGTGCCGCTCGACCCCGCCGCGGCGTCCTCGCGGGCCGGGTACCGGACCGCCTGGCCCTCGTGGTAGTGGATGTTGAAGTCGAGCGGGCCGCTGGCCTCGAAGCGCCAGGCCACCCGGTCGTTGCGCAGGAGCTTGCCGCAGACCTCGGCAAACTTGCCCGGCGCCACCGTGACCTGCCGCTCGAACCGGCCTCGCGCACCCCAGTCGATGTCGATGACCTCGGCCGCCGCCGGCACGCTGCCGGCGGCGGCCGGCAGCAGGAGAAGGACGAAGCGGATCGAACGGATCATCAGGCACTCCTGCGCAGCCGCAGCGCGTTCGTGATCACCGACGCCGAGCTCAGGCTCATCGCCAGCGCGGCGATCATCGGCGAAAGCAGCCAGCCGGTGAACGGGAACAGCATGCCGGCCGCCAGCGGCACACCCAGCGCGTTGTAGACGAAGGCGAAGCCGAGGTTCTGCTTCATGTTGGCCACGGTGGCCTGCGACAGTTCTCGCGCCGTGGCGATGCCGCGCAGGTCGCCCTTGACCAGCGTGAGCTGCGCGCTGTTCATCGCCACGTCGGTGCCGGTGCCCATCGCGATGCCGACATCGGCCCGCGCCAGCGCCGGGGCGTCGTTGATGCCGTCGCCGGCCATCGCGACCACGCGACCCTGCGCCTGCAGCTGCTCGACCAGCTTCAGCTTGTCCGCCGGCTTGACCTCGCCGTGCACTTCGTCGATGCCCAGGCTCTGGCCTACGGCGCGCGCCGTGGTCAGGCCGTCGCCGGTGGCCATGACCACGCGCAGGCCGGCGCGCTTCAGCGTGGCCAGCGCCTCGGGCGTGGTCGCCTTGATCGGGTCCGACACCGCCAGCAGCCCGGCCAGCCGGCCGTCGACCGCCAGGTGCATGACGCTCGCGCCGCGCCCGCGCAGGGCCTCGGCGTCGCCGGCCAGCGGCGACACGTCGATGCCGAGCTGCTGCATCAGAGCCGTGTTCCCCAGCGCGAGTGCTTGGCCGTTCACCGTGCCGCGCACGCCGATACCCGATTGCGAATCGAAGTGCTCGGCCTTGTCGAGTCGCAGCCCCTTGTCGCGCGCCGCGCTGACGATGGCGGCGGCGAGAGGATGTTCGCTGCCCTGGTCCAGGCTCGCCGCCAGGCGCAGCACTTCGTCGGCATCAAAGCCTGCCGCGCCCAGCGCGCGCTCGAACACCGGCCGGCCTTCGGTCAGCGTGCCGGTCTTGTCGACGATCAGCGTGTCGACCTGGCGCAGCTTCTCGATCGCGGCGGCGTCGCGGAACAGCACGCCGTTCGTCGCACCGCGGCCGGTGGCGACCATGATCGACATCGGCGTCGCCAGGCCCAGCGCACAGGGGCAGGCGATGATCAGCACGGCCACGGCGTTGATCAGCCCGTAGACCCAGGCAGGCTCCGGCCCGAACAGGCCCCAGCCGAAGAAGGTCAAGAGCGCGATGCCGACGACGCCCATCACGAAGTAACCGGCCACCGTGTCGGCCAAACGCTGCATCGGCGCGCGCGAGCGCTGCGCCTGCGCCACCATCTGCACGATCTGCGCCAGCACCGTCGCGGCGCCCACGTGTTCGGAGCGCATCACCAGCGCACCGCTGCTGTTCAGCGTCGCGCCGATCAGCTTGTCGCCGGCGCGCTTGGTCACCGGCAGCGGCTCGCCGGTGAGCATCGATTCGTCGACTGCGCTCGCGCCTTCGACCACCACGCCGTCGACCGGCACCTTCTCGCCCGGGCGCACGCGCAGCAGGTCGCCGACGTGCACGTGGGTCAGCGGCACGTCCTCTTCGCTGCCGTCGGCGGCGATGCGGCGCGCGGTCTTCGGCGCCAGGCCGAGCAGCGAGCGGATCGCGGCCGAAGTCTGCGAGCGCGCCTTCAGCTCGAGGATCTGGCCGAGCAGCGTCAGCGAGATGATCACCGCCGCGGCCTCGAAGTACACCGCCACCCGCCCCATCGACTGGAAGGATGCCGGGAACCACTGCGGCGCGACGGTGGCGGCCACGCTGTAGACGAAGGCCGCGCCGGTGCCCAGGCCGATCAGCGTCCACATGTTCGGGCTGCGGTTGATCACCGACTGCGCGCCGCGCACGAAGAACGGCCAGCCGGCCCACAGCGCGATCGGCAGCGTCAGCACCAGCTCGATCCAGCTCTGCGCGGCCATGTCGAACCAGCCGAAGCGGTGGCCGAACATCGCCAGCACGGTGACGATCACGGTCAGCGGCAAGGTCCACCAGAAGCGGCGCTGGAAGTCCACCAGTTCCGGGTTGTCGCCTTCGTCCAGGTCGGGCAGCACCGGCTCCAGCGACATGCCGCACTTCGGGCAGTTGCCCGGATGGTCCTGGCGGATCTCCGGGTGCATCGGGCAGGTGTAGATCGTGCCGGGCGCGGCTTCGGCGGCGGGCGGTGCGGGCGGGGTCTCGGGCGCCGCCGGCTGCAGGTACTTCGCGGGCTCGGCGCTGAACTTCGCCAGGCAGCGGGCACTGCAGAAGTAGTACGGCCTGCCGTCATGCTGCGTGTGGTGCGGCGACTGTTCGGTCACCGCCATGCCGCAGACCGGATCCTTCAAGCCGGCGGCACTGCCCGCCGGCGGGTGATCCGGATGCGCGTGCGCGTGGTGTTCGTGGCCGGCGTGAGCGCGTGTGTCCATGGCTCCTTCACTCCTTGATCGACGACGACTCTCGTCGACCATGCCGCGACCGGCGGCGTCGATCGGCTCGATCCGCCTCACGGCCTCGCCTTCGCCGCCCGGTTGATCCCGTCGTGCTTGGCGCGGACCTCGGCCGGCCAGCGCGACTTGATCCACGACAGCACCGCGACGATCTCGTCGTCGGTCAGCACGCCTTCGTAGGCCGGCATCGCCGAGTCGTAGCCGGGCATGCCCGCGGCCTTGGCGACGCCGAGCTTCGTGATCCTGAACAGCACCTCGTCGGGGTGGTGCCAGGTGTGGCCGCCGGCGTCGTGCGGCGGCGCGGGCAGGCGGCCCTGCGGATCGCGCTGCCGCCAGTCCGGCTGACCCTCGAGGTTCGCGCCGTGGCACGACGCGCAGTGCGTCGTGTACAGCCGCTGGCCGAGCGCAGTCAGCGCGGCGTCGTCCGGGCGCAGCACGACCGGCCCCGGCGCCTGCGGCGCGAAGCGCAGGGCCAGGCCGACGCCGGCGGCGACGACCGCGACGCCGACCAGCGTCCCCCACAGCAGCCGCCGGCGGTTCATGGTCGGGGTCCCTGCCACCCTACTTCACGGCCTGCAGGTCGCTGATCGTGAACCTGCCGGATTCGTTGGCCGCCTTGAACATCACCTTGTCGCCGGCCTTGACCTTGTCCAGCAGCGCCGCATCCTTGACGCCGAAGACCATCGTCATCGCCGGCATATCGAGGCTCTTGATCTCGGCGTGCTTCAGCGTGATCTTGCCGCCGGCCTTGTCGACCTTGCGGACTTCGCCCTCGGTCATGTCGGCGGCGGCCGGCGCGTGATGCGCGGCGTGGTCGTCGGCCTTCGTCTGCGCCGGTGCGGGCAGCGTCGCGGCGAGCGACAGGGCAACGGCAATCATCGACCTCTTCATCGGTGGCTCCTTCGTCGGTCGGCGTGCCGGCTCGTGCGCGGCACGGTCATGGCAGTTCCTCGGGCATGCGGGGGCCGCGGCTCACTGTTTGTGGACAACCGCCGCGTCGGCCTTCGGGCCGGCGGCGAGCACGCGGATCTTGCCGACCATGCCGGCCTGGTAATGCCCGGCGATCAGGCAGGCGAAGTCGAACTCGCCGGCGCGGTTGAAGGTCCAGACGATCTCGCCGGTCTTGCCCGGCGGCACGTGCGCCATGTACGGCTCGTCGTGCTCCATGTCCGGAAACTTCAGCATCAGCGCAGCGTGCTCGTCGAGTTCCTTCTTCGTGCCGATGACGAACTCGTGCATCAGCTTGCCGCCGTTGCGGTGCACGAGGCGAATCGTCTCGCCGACGCGCACGTCGATGCGGTCGGGGACGAACCGCATCGTGTCGAGCATCTGCACCTCGATCGTCCGGGTCACGGCCTTCGGATCGCCGGCGATGCCCCAGTCCTTCTGTTCCTTCCTCACCGGGCCGGGCTTGCCGGCATGGGCCTTGTCGCCGTGCGCGAGCGCAGCGCCGGCCGACAGCAGCGCCGCGGCGAGCAGGAGGGTCTGCAGCAGCTTCATCGTTCTTCCTTCCTCGTGGGTCGACAGGTGAACGGATCGCCCGATCAATGGTGCCCGCCGTGGCCGCCCGCGGGCTTGCGCACCTGCACCTCGACGTCCTGCGCCGGCCGGGCTGCAGCGGGGAACGAACCGGTCCCGCCGCCGCGCGAACGCGCCGGCTCGGGCAGCGCGCCGGTCCATTCGTAGGCGACCGTGCCCGGCGGGTGCTGGAACCAGCCCGGGTCGCGGTAGTCGCCGGGCTTCTGCCCCTTGCGCACCTTGAGCACGCTGAACATGCCGCCCATGCCGACGGCGCCGAACGGGCCCTGGCCGGCCATCATCGGCGCGGTGTTGTCGGGCAGCGGCATCTCCATCTCGGTCATGTCCTTCATGCCGCGCTCGCCCATCACCATGTAGTCGGGGATCAGCTTGGTGATCTGCCGCGCGACGCCGCGGTGGTCGACGCCGATCATCGTCGGCACGCCGTGGCCCATCGCGTTCATCGTGTGGTGGCTCTTGTGGCAGTGGAAGGCCCAGTCGCCCTCCTCGTCGGCCAGGAACTCCAGCTGGCGCATCTGGCCGACCGCGATGTCCTCGGTGACCTCGTAGCGGCGCGTGGACTTCGGCGTCGGCCCGCCGTCGGTGCCGGTGACCAGGAACTCGTGCCCGTGCAGGTGGATCGGGTGGTTCGTCATCGTCAGGTTGCCGATGCGGATGCGCACCTTGTCCATGTGGCGCACGACCAGCGGGTCGATGCCGGGGAAGATGCGGCTGTTCCAGCTCCACAGGTTGAAGTCGAGCATCGTCATGATCTTCGGCGTCGCGCTGCCAGGATCGATGTCGTAGGCGTTGAGCAGGAAGCAGAAGTCGCGGTCGACCGCGTCGATCAGCGGATGCTTCGCCTTCGGGTGCGTGACCCAGAAGCCCATCATGCCCATCGCCATCTGCACCATCTCGTCGGCGTGCGGGTGGTACATGAAGGTGCCGGGCCGGCGCGCGACGAACTCGTAGACGAAGGTCTTGCCCGGCGGGATGCCGGGCTGCGTGAGCCCGGTGACCCCGTCCATGCCGTTCGGCAGCCGCTGGCCGTGCCAGTGCACGCTGTGCAGTTCACCGAGCTTGTTGGTGACGAAGAGGCGCACGCGGTCGCCTTCGACCACCTCGATCGTCGGCCCCGGGCTCTGGCCGTTGTAGCCCCACAGGTGCGCCTTGAAGCCGGGCGCCATCTCGCGCACCACCGGTTCGGCGACGAGGTGGAACTCCTTGACGCCGTTCTTCATGCGCCAGGGCAGGGTCCAGCCGTTGAGCGTGACCACCGGGTTGTAGGGGCGGCCGGTGTCGGGCACCAGCGGCGGCATCGTGTCGGGCCTGGTCTGGATCACCGGCTCGGGCAGCGCGGCCATCGCCACCTTGCCGACGGCGCTGGCGCCGACGGCTGCGGCCGCCAGGCCGGCACCGCCGAGGAAGTTTCTTCGGGACGGCATGTTTCGGGTTCCTCGTGTTCGACGCGCTGCGCTCAGTGGCCGGCACCCGCCGGTTCGGCGGCGGCCATCGCCGGGGCCGCGGCCGCGGTCAGGGCGGGCCTGCCCACCAGCGCCATGTCCAGGTCGGCCTGGGCGAGCCAGAAGTCGCGCAGCGCATCGATCGCGCCGTTGACGCCGGCGATCTGCGCGCGCGCATCGGCCAGCAGTTCGAACACGCCGATCAGCATGCCGTTGTAGCGCAGCAGGTTCTCCTCGGCGATGCGCGCGCGCAGCGGCACGATCTCGTCGCGCTGGTGGCGCGCGATGTCCCAGGCCGAGCGGTAGGCGCCGTAGGCTTCGCGCACCTCCGAACGGGCGTTGATCGCGGTCTCGGCCGCGCGGTCCACCGCCTGCAGGTACACCGTCTCGGCCTTGGCGACGCGCGCCGTGCCCCAGTCGAAGATCGGGATCTGGATGCCGATCTCCCAGCCGGTCTCTCGCGGCGCGTCGTTGAAGGTGCTGTACTTGCCGCCGACCTCGAGCACGCTCACGAAGCGCACCGCCTTCGTCAACCCGAGGTAACGTGCCGTCTGCTCGATGCGCAGCTTCGCGTCGCGCACGTCGAGCCGCTGCTCGATCGCCATGCGCTCGATCTCGGGCAGCGCGCGCGGCTGCGCCGGCAGGTCCGGCAGGCGTTCGGGCAGGCGGAACCCGGTCTGGTCGCCCCAGACGCCGAGCTTGCGCGCGAGCCGTTCGCGCGTCGCCCGTTGCGCCTGCTCGGCGCGCGCCAGCCCCGTCGCCGCATCGGCGTAGAACGACTGCTCGCGCAGCTGCTGCAGCTTGTTGAAGTTGCCCACCTGCGCCATCCGCCGTGCCAGCTCGGCCCCGGCCTCGGCCGCCTGCATCACCTGGCGCCGGTAGCGCACGCTCTGCTCGGCGGCGACGGCGTCGACCCAGGCCTTGCGCGTGTCCGCGGCGAGCGTCAGCACCTGCATCGCCGCCACCGTCTGCGCCTGCGCGAAGCGGCTCTGCTCGACCTGCAGGCGCAGCGGCATCGCCAGCAGCGCGGCCAGGTTGTAGAAGACCCAGCGTTCGATCTCGACCTCGCCGCCGCCGGAGAAGCGGGCGAAGGCGAAGCCCGGGTTCGGCGGCAGCCCGGCCTGCACCAGGTCGGCCTCGGCGATGCCCAGTTCGGCATAGGCCGCCTGCAGGCCGCGGTTGTTCAGCAGGGCGAGTTGCACCGCCTCGTCCATGCCGAGGGGCCGGGCCAGCAGGTCGGCGACACGCCGCTCGATGCGGTCGCGGTCTTCGGCCTGCCGCGCCCAGGCGAGCTCGACCTCGGGGCCGAGGTGCTCGCCGGCGGCTTTCTGCACGGCACCGAAGCCGCCGTCGGGACTGAAGGACGCGCAGCCGCCCAGGGCGATGGCGGCCAGGGCGATCGTGATCCGGCGGCCGTGCCGCCGGGACCCGTTGCGCGAGGTGCTGCCTGCGGTGGTCATCGTGCGCCCCTCAATGCGTCTTGTGCCCGCCATGGCCGGGCGCCGGGCCGGACGCCGGCGTGCGCGCGGCCGACGCCGCGGGATCCGGCGCCTGCGCTTCGCGGGCATAGGCGCGCCAGCCGCCGATGCGGTTCACGGTCTCGTTCGCCTCTTTCCAGGGCACCGGCTTGTCGTCGCCGAGCCGGCGGTAGCCCGCGAGCGGCGACGCATAGGCGGCGGCAGGCACTCCGGCCCGCGGGTCCAGCGGGTCTGGACGCTCGGCGCGGGCGGGCGCGCCCTGCGCCTGGGCGACGGACGCCGCGGCGAGCAGGGCCAGGCCCGGCAGCCGTCGGCAGCGAAGGCGGAGAAGACGAGCAGGCATGACAACCTCGCGGGAACTCG
>JAFLDG010000199.1 GCA_017302495.1 Burkholderiales bacterium | reverse complement strand
GCCTGCGGGTACGGTGCGGTGACGATGCCGGCGGGCCCGGCCTCGCGCCCGGCCAGCGGCGCGACCACCTGCCACAGCTCGGCGGTGATGAACGGCGTGACCGGATGCAGCAGGCGCAAGCTCGCCTCGAGCACGCGCAGCAGCGTGCGCCGCGTCGCGCGCTGCTGCGCCGCGGTGCCGCGCTGCAGCTGCACCTTCGCGATCTCGAGGTACCAGTCGCAGTACTCGTCCCAGACGAAGGCGTAGATCGCGTTCGCGACGTTGTCGAGCCGGTACTCGGCGAAGCCCTGCTCGACCGCGGCCTCGACGCGCTGCAGTTCGCTGACGATCCAGCGGTCGGCCGGCGAGAAGTCGAGGTACCCGCCCGGGCCGCAGTCGTGCGCGCAGGCATCGAGCCCGCGCTCGTGCGCGTCCAGCCCCTGCACCTGCAGCAGCACGAAACGGGTCGCGTTCCAGAGCTTGTTGCAGAAGTTGCGGTAGCCCTCGCAGCGCTTGGTGTCGAAGTTGATGCTGCGGCCCAGGCTGGCGTAGCTGGCCATCGTGAAGCGCAGCGCGTCGGCGCCGTAGGCCGGCATGCCGTCGGGGAACTCCTTCTTGACCCGTGCGGCCACCTTCGGCGCGGTCTCGGGCTTGCGCAGGCCGGTGGTCGACTTCTTCACCAGCGTGTCGAGGTCCACGCCCTGGATCAGGTCCACCGGGTCGATGACGTTGCCCTCGCTCTTGCTCATCTTCTTGCCTTCGCCGTCGCGCACCATGCCGTGGATGTACACGGTGCGGAACGGCACGCGGCCGGTGAAGTGGGTCGTCATCATGATCATGCGCGCGACCCAGAAGAAGATGATCTCGTAGCCGGTGACGAGCACCGACGACGGCAGGAACAGCTTCAGCTCGTCGGTCTCGGCCGGCCAACCCAAGGTCGAGAACGGCACCAGCGCCGAGCTGTACCAGGTGTCGAGCACGTCCGGGTCGCGGGTCAGTTCGCCCGCGTAGCCGGCCGCGTCCGCCTTCGCGCGCGCCTCGGCCTCGTCGCGGGCAACGAAGACCTCGCCGCCGCTGCCGTACCAGGCCGGGATCCGGTGCCCCCACCAGAGCTGGCGCGAGACGCACCAGTCCTGGATGTTCTTCATCCACTGGTCGTAGGTCGCGACCCAGTTCTCGGGCACGAACTTGACGTCGCCCGAGGCGACCGCGTCGATCGCCTTCTGCGCGATGCTCCTGCCGTCCGGCCCCGGCCGGGTCGTCGCGACGAACCACTGGTCGGTGAGCATCGGCTCGACCACCTGCCCGGTGCGCGCGCAGCGCGGCACCACCAGCCGGTGCGTTTTGACCTCGACGAGCAGGCCAAGCGCCTCCAGGTCGTCGACGACCTTCTGCCGCGCGACGAAGCGATCCAGCCCCTGGTAGGCCGCCGGCGCGTTGCCGTTGATCCGCGCCTCGAGGTCGAGCACGCCGAGGCTGGGCAGGCCGTGGCGCTGGCCGACGGCGTGGTCGTTGACGTCGTGCGCCGGCGTCACCTTGACGACGCCGGTGCCGAATTCGCGGTCGACGTAGTCGTCGGCGATCACCGGGATCAGCCGGTCGGCGAGCGGCAGCCGCACCTGCTTGCCGATCAGCTGCGCGTAGCGCTCGTCGTCCGGATGGACCATCACCGCGGTGTCGCCGAGCATCGTCTCGGGCCGGGTCGTCGCGACCACCAGCGAACCCGATCCGTCCGCCAGCGGATAGCGGATGTGCCAGAGGAAACCGTCCTCCTCCTCGCTCTCGACCTCCAGGTCCGACACCGCCGACTTCAGCACCGGATCCCAGCTGACCATGCGCGTGCCGCGGTAGATCAGCCCCTGTTCGTAGAGCCGGACGAAGGTTTCGGTGACGATGCGCGACAGGCCCTCGTCCATCGTGAAGTACTCGCGCGACCAGTCCACGCTCGCGCCGATGCGCCGCATCTGCTGCGTGATGGTCGAGCCGGAGAAGGCCTTCCAGTCCCACACGCGGCGGACGAAGGCCTCGCGGCCGAGGGCCTGCCGCGTCTGGCCTTCCTGCTCGAGCTGGCGCTCGACGACGATCTGGGTCGCGATGCCGGCATGGTCGGTGCCGGGCAGCCACAGCGTGTTGTGGCCGCGCATCCGGTGCCAGCGGGTCAGCGCGTCCATGATCGTCTGGTTGAACGCGTGCCCCATGTGCAGCGTGCCGGTCACGTTCGGCGGCGGCAGCTGGATGCTGAACGAGGGCCGCTCCGCGTCCAGGGTCGGCGCGAAGGTGCCGCTCGCCTCCCAGCGCGGCAGCCAGCGGGCCTCGATGGCGGCGGGTTCGAAGGATTTCGCGAGTTCGGTCATGGAGGCGGATCGGGCGGCGGGCGGGCGGCGGCACGCGGCGGCCCGCGGCGACTGCGCCGAATTCTAGGTTCCGGGCCCGTGCACGCCGTGCGGGCGGCGCCCGGCCGCGCCCGGGACGGGCGACCCGGCCCGGGCGCTGGGGCCAGCCGGTGCTCGGCGCTGCGCGCGATGGACGGGGCGGACGTTGCCGTTGCCGTTTCAAGGTCGGACTTTGAAACAGCAAGAACCCGAACCGCCGGCTTGGGTGGCGGACGCCGCCGAGCCGGCGGGTCCTCGCCCCCCGCTACATGAACAGGTGCTCGCCGGCGTTCTCGCCGCCGAGGATCACGTAGTTGACCTTCTTCAGGTCGGCCAGCGCCTTGCCGCCGGCATAACTGATCGAGCTCTGCAGGTCCTCGCGCATCTCGCGCAGCGTCTCCGCGAGCGTGCCCTTGATCGGCTCGAGGATGCGCTTGCCCTCGACGTGCTTGTACTCGCCCTTGTTGAAGTCGCTGGCCGAGCCGTAGTACTCCTTGAACAGCTTGCCGTCGACCTCGACCGTGCGGCCGGGCGACTCCTCGTGGCCGGCGAACAGCGAGCCGATCATCACCATGCTCGCGCCGAAGCGGATGCTCTTCGCGATGTCGCCGTGGTCGCGGATGCCGCCGTCGGCGATGATCGGCTTGGTCGCGACGCGCGCGCACCACTTCAGCGCGCTCAGCTGCCAGCCGCCGGTGCCGAAGCCGGTCTTCAGCTTGGTGATGCAGACCTTGCCGGGCCCGACGCCGACCTTGGTCGCGTCCGCGCCCCAGTTCTCCAGGTCGATCACCGCTTCGGGCGTGGCCACGTTGCCGGCGATGACGAAGGCCTCGGGCAGCTTGTCCTTGATGTGGCCGATCATGCGCTGCACGCTGTCGGCGTGGCCGTGCGCGATGTCGATCGTCAGGTAGTCGGCGCCGACGCCTTCGGCGGCGAGGAGGTCCACCGTGCGCCGGTCGGGGTCCTTCACGCCGACGCTGAGCGACACGTAAAGGCCTTTCGCGCGCATCTGCTTCGCGTAGGCGACGTTGTCGATGTCGAAGCGGTGCATCACGTAGAAGTACTCGTTCGCCGCGAGGAACTCGGTGATCGTCTCGTCGACGACGGTCTTCATGTTCGCCGGCACCACCGGCAGCTTGAAGCGGCGCGGGCCGAAGCGGATCGACGGGTCGCATTCGCTGCGGCTGTCGACGCGGCACTTCCGCGGCAGCAGCAGGATGTTGTCGTAGTCGAAGATTTCCATGAGGGTCGCTCCCGGTGGGGCGTGGCGCCGGTGCTGCAGTGTGCGGCACGCGGGCCGCGTCTGCTCGATCGGGGCACCGGCCGGTACGGACAGGCCGGCACGAAGGTCGTCGGCCCGAGAAGGCGCGCAATGCGGGCCGGCAGCCCGGGCCTCGGGTATGCCGTGCCGTGCCGAGGTCGCGAATTCTATTCGGCGCCCCGCGCCGTCGGCGCGCGAAGGGCGGCTCCTAGAATCCCGCGATGCACCCCGTCGCCGCGTCACCGGAGCAGCTGCTCGAACGCCTGAACCCGGAACAGCGCGCGGCGGTCACGCTGCCGGCCGAGCCCGCGCTGATCCTCGCCGGCGCCGGCTCGGGCAAGACCCGGGTGCTGACCACGCGCATCGCCTGGCTGCTGGCCACGGGCCAGGTGTCGCCCGGCGGCGTGCTCGCGGTGACCTTCACGAACAAGGCGGCGAAGGAGATGCTCGCGCGCCTCGCGGCGATGCTGCCGGTGAACGTGCGCGGCATGTGGATCGGCACCTTCCACGGCCTGTGCAACCGCTTCCTGCGCGTGCACTGGAAGCTCGCCGGCCTGCCGCAGGCCTTCCAGATCCTCGACGCGCAGGACCAGGTCGGCGCGGTGAAGCGGGTGATCAAGGCGCTGAACCTCGACGAGGAGCGCTACGTGCCGAAGCAGGTGGCCTGGTTCATCGCGCACGAGAAGGAGGAGGCGCGCCGGCCGCGCGACATCGTGCCGCACGACGAGCACACGCGCCGGCTGGTCGAGATCTACCAGGCCTACGACGAGCAGTGCCAACGCGAGGGCGTGGTCGACTTCGCCGAGCTGATGCTGCGCACCTACGAACTGCTGCGCGACAACGACCCGCTGCGCGAGCACTACCGGCGCCGCTTCCGCCACGTGCTGGTCGACGAGTTCCAGGACACGAACCGGCTGCAGTACGAATGGCTGAAGCTGTTCGCGCCGCCGCCGGGCCGCGGCGGGCCGACCGACGGCTCCGGGCCCGCCGGCCATGACGAGCCCCAGGGCGTGTTCGCGGTCGGCGACGACGACCAGAGCATCTACGCCTTCCGCGGCGCGAAGGTCGGCAACATGGCCGACTTCGAGCGCCAGTACCGGGTGCGGCAGGTGATCAAGCTGGAGCAGAACTACCGCTCCTTCGGCCACATCCTCGACAGCGCGAATGCGCTGATCGCGCACAACGCGAAGCGCCTGGGCAAGAATCTCCGCACCGACGCCGGCGCCGGCGAGCCGGTGCGCGTGGCCGAGGCCACCAGCGACTTCGCCGAGGCGCAGTGGCTGCTCGAAGAGACCGGGGCGCTGCATCGCTCGGGCATGGCGCGCAGCGAGATCGCCTGGCTGTACCGCAGCAACGCCCAGTCGCGGGTGCTCGAGAGCGTGCTGTTCAACGCCGGCGTGCCGTACCGCGTCTACGGCGGCCTGCGCTTCTTCGAGCGCGCCGAGGTCAAGCACGCGCTCGCGTACCTGCGGCTGCTCGAGAACCCGAACGACGACACCAGCTTCCTGCGCGTCGTCAACTTCCCGGCGCGCGGCATCGGCGCGCGCACGATCGAGCTGCTGCAGGACGCGTCCCGGGCCAGCGGCCGCAGCCTGGCACAGAGCATCGGCGCGGTGCCGGGAAAGGGTGGCGCCAACCTCGCCGCCTTCGTCGCGCTGATCGACCGGATGCGCACCGCCACCGCCGGCCGGACGCTGCGGCAGATCATCGGCCACGTGCTGGAGACGAGCGGCCTCGTCGACTTCTACCGCGCCGACCGCGAGGGCGCCGACCGGATCGAGAACCTCGAGGAGCTGGTCAACGCCGCCGAGTCCTTCGTCACGCAGGAGGGTTTCGGCAAGGACGCGGTCGCGCTGCCGGCCGACGAGCAGGTTCCCGGCCAGCAGGCGCCGGATGCCGAGACCGGCGAGATCGTCTCGCCGCTGGCTGCGTTCCTGACCCATGCCGCGCTCGAGGCCGGCGACAACCAGGCCCAGGCGGGTGCGGATGCGGTGCAGCTGATGACGGTGCATGCGGCCAAGGGGCTCGAGTTCGATGCCGTCTTCATCAGCGGCCTCGAGGAAGGCCTGTTCCCGCACGAGAACGCGCTCGCGGATGCCGACGGGCTCGAGGAGGAGCGGCGGCTGATGTACGTCGCGATCACGCGTGCACGCCGGCGCCTGTACCTGAGCTTCAGCCAGACGCGGATGCTGCACGGCCAGACGCGCTACGGCGTGCGCAGCCGCTTCCTCGACGAGCTGCCGGAGGACTCGCTGAAGTGGCTGACGCCGCGCCACGCCGGTTTCGGCTCGGGCCATGCGCGCGCCTACCAGGAGGCCTGGTCGCGCGGCAGCGGGCTGAAGTCGATCGTCGGCGCCGGCCGCGTCGAGGTGCCGCCGCCGCCGCGCCCGGCGGCGGCGGCCGACGCCACCGGTCACGGCCTGCGCACCGGGCAGTCGGTGTTCCACGGCAAGTTCGGCGAAGGCGTGGTGCTCACGCTCGAAGGCCGCGGCGCCGACGCCCGCGCGCAGGTCGCGTTCGGCCGCCACGGCACGAAGTGGCTCGCGCTGGGCATCGCGAAGCTGACGCCGATCGACTGACGGTCGTTCGGGTCTCGGCGCCGTGTGGGCGCGGCGGCAATCGCGTCGTTTCGATGCCGACTGACCGGTGACGGCCCGGAGCTGTCCTTCGTCTTTGTGACGAAAGCAGCCAGTGCGGCGCTTCGACGCGGCGCACGGGGCCGCCGACGGGGTGGCCAACTCCGTTCAGCCAAATTCTCATTCACTCCGTTGGCCACCCCGCCGTCGGCCCGTTCAGTGATGCGCCCACGCCGCTCCTGTCCGTTCGGGTGAAGCGTCTTGTCGGTGGTGCCGGAGCGCGCAGGTGGTGCCGGCAAAGCCGAGCAGGGGGCGGCCGACGGAGTGAATAGGAGTTTGGCTGAACGGAGTCGGCTGCCCCCTGCTCGGCTTTGCCTCTCGGTCGCAACAGCGGCGCAACAAGAAGAGCTGACCTTCCGAACAGCAGCTCCGGGCCGTGAACGGCGATCCTGCATCCATGCGATCGGGCGCGATTCAGCGTGAGCCCACGAGGGGTGGAAAGGGCGTCGGCTCGGCTTTGTCGGTGCTGAGCGAAGACCTTCGGGCGGCGCATCGGCGGCGCGGCCCGGCTGCAGGCTCTCGTTGCGGCCGACATCGCGCGCGCCGCTCGCCGCCGGCGGGTGGTGAATCACGGCGCGTCGAGTACTCGACGCCCGGCACCGGGCCGCGAGCGCGGCGCCGGGCGCTCAGCCGATCGCTGCCAGCGCCGCGGCACGCACCGGCTCCTGCAGGAAGCTCGCGGCCGCCGCGTCGCGCTGCAGGCGGCGCAGCGCCGCCGGATCGAGCCCGAAGGTCCGGTGCACGGCGCGCAATTCATCGCTGAGGTTCACGCCCGACATCAGCCGGTTGTCGGTCGAGATCGACACCGCCAGCCCGGCCCGCAGCATCGCCGGCAGCGGATGCGCGGCCAGCGACGCCGCCGCGCCGGTGTGCAGGTTGCTGCTCGGGCAGACCTCGAAGTGCAGGCCCAGCTCGCGCGCCCGCGCCAGGTTCGCCGCGTCGTCGACGATGTGGATGCCGTGGCCGATGCGCGTCGCACCCATCATCTGCCCAAAGAATCTGGTGAGGATGTGGGAAGAGGATTATGTCTATCGCTATGGGTTGCGCGGGCGGGTACTTTCGACTACCCAGGCGATCCGTGATTTGCCCAGCCTCAAGCGCTACCGACTGGTCATTATCGACGAGTCACACAACCTGCGAAATCGTGAGGGGAAACGCTACAAAGCCATTCAGGACTACCTCACTGCCAACGATAGTCTATGTATCATGTTGTCAGCGACTCCCTACAATAAGACGTATCTCGATTTATCCAACCAGCTTCGCCTGTTTGTGCCAGAAGACAAGGATCTTGGTATTCGCCCGGAGCAACTGCTCCGCGAGATCGGTGAAACTGAGTTTATCCGACGCCATCAGGCCGGTTTACGGACACTGGCAGCTTTCGAGAAAAGCGAATACGCCGACGACTGGCGTGAATTGATGCGCCTCTACATGATCCGGCGCACACGCAGCTTCATCAAGCAAAACTACGCCGAG